>JAUXEL010000010.1 GCA_030620575.1 Fidelibacterota bacterium | reverse complement strand
CGAATTAATAAAGTAAATATTTTTCACGAACAAGGATAAATTGTGATAATTCTTGCTGATAACTTTCAATGATCTCATCCGCTGATTTCCCTTCGATAATCATCGTAAAGGCGTCGCTGTTTCCCCATAATAGATTCATCCAGCGTTCGCGTGTGATAATAAACTCATCCGGATAGAGAGTATGCAGAATGTCAATCAAATGTATGCCAAATTCGACTGATTTAAATACGGCGGGATCGCTTACCGTTAAAGCCAGTCCGTTACAGGTAATTCCCTCGAATTTTGGATTCATGCAATATCCCGGCATATCTTCAGGGATAAAGGTGTCGGCTTCAATTCTTACACCGGGCAGTGAACGTTTTTCTAATTCCGCGATCACCGCGTCAGCATTTATATAATCAGCACCCACCAGTTCAAAGGGTCTGTCCGTACCGCGGCCTTCTGAAAAATTAGTAGCTTCAAACAAGCACATACCAGGATAAAGCAAAGCTTCGTTTACATTACGCATATTGGGGGAAGGGGCAATCCAAGGCAACTTTGTTTGTTTGAAATTCTTATTCGGGTTCCATCCTGAGAATTCAATTACATGCAGCTCAAGATCATCCGCTTGATTGATCCATCCATTATCCTTGATCATCAGTGCCAGTTCACCTACCGTCATTCCATGGCGGATAGGAATGGGGTACATACCAACAAAGGAATGGTAATCTTGCTGTAAAATGGGTCCTTCCGCAATACGACCGATAGGATTTGGCCGATCAAGAATATATACCGGAATAGTATTTTCCGCTCCTGCTTCCATAATTTGTCCCATTGTAGAAATGTAGGTATAGAATCGTGCACCAATATCCTGAATATCGAAAATAAGTACATCAACACCTTCGAGCATATTTTTAGTGGGTTTGCGAGTACTTCCATAAATACTATAAATTGGGGCACCGGTTTTAGCATCAATATTATCTCTTACGTATTCGCCAGCTTCTGCCTGACCGCGAACCCCGTGTTCGGGTGCAAAAATTGCCCGGACATTTATTTTTTCATTCGTGCTCATAAGATCTACAACATGCACGCCGTTTTTGTCTTTTGCAGTATGGTTTGTAACGATCCCCACAGATTTATTTTCAAACAGTGAGAAATTATCATCAGATACATTATCCAATCCTGTATTTACCGAACATCCCATTAAAAATAATGCTGCTATCAGCATAAAAAAACCCGTTTTAGGTAGTATCACGATGTGCCTCTCTGAATTATTTTTTAGAAAATATTTTATTGACAAAACGCCCTACTGCCTCGGCAGAAGTTAGCAGTCCGATAAGTATTCCCAGGGTTATGGTATATACCCATAACATTTTATACATTGTGGAAGAAAAACTTACAAGCGCAAAGCTGCTTTCAATAAATTTATGTATGATTATTAATCCTGTTGCGGAAAAAATACCACCGATGAGTCCCTCAATGGCACCCTCAAGAATAAAGGGTAAACGTATAAGAAGATTGCCGGCTCCTAAAATATTCATAATGGCGATCTGGCGCCGTTTAGCGTAAACAGAGAGCTTGATAGTATTGCGGACAAGAAGGTTCATAGCAAAAAGCAGAATGATAAGAACAAATATGCCTGCAACCGCAACAGCTTCAGTCAGGGTTTCCAGTTTTTCTATCAGCACATGGCGATAATGGACTTCATCAACGCCCGGAATATTTTCGACCTGTTTTTTAAAAAGGGAAAGATAATCTGAGTGATTAAAAGCAGGTAATAAACGGATTTCAAATGAAATAGGCAGGGGATTTTCATCCAGAATATCATTGATATTTTCACCAAATTCCTGCAAAAAGATCTCGGCCGCAGTTTCCTTTGAAACATAGCGAATACGGTCAATGGTGTTATAATTGTTTAATTCTTCCTGAATATCGCGTGCCCGTGTCCCGGATATTTGCGAATCGAGATAAACCTCAATGACCATATTGCTTTTTAAGTCATGCAACTCATTATAAAGCACCCAGCTGACCTCAAAGAGAGCGATCATTATTGTAAGTGCGATAGATATTGTCAGGATGGTTGCAACAACCGGAGTACGTTCCCGCCAAAGATTGTTCAATGTCTGTCGAATTACAAATAATAATTTCATTCTGTCTGTGTCAGTAAATTAATACGTGTTTTAGGGGTTGCTATCGTCCGCGCAGGCGGTAATACTTGTCCATTTTCTATATAAATACGACGATAGGGCGTATCCTTGATCAGTTCGTAATCATGTGTTGCCATGATAACTGATGTTCCGTTCTGATGTATGCGTTCAAGCAAAGAAAGGACATTCTGCGATGCTTCGCGGTCGAGATTTCCGGTGGGCTCATCCGCAATAATAACAAAAGGATTTTTAGCCATGGCCCGCGCAATGGCAACCCGTTGTTTTTCTCCCAAGCTCAGGGTAGATGCCCGCTGATTGGCACTTTGCAGCATATTGATTTCATCCAAAAGTATATGTACAAGGCGTTTGATGTACCGGCGGCGGTAGCCTTCAATTATCAGCGGCATGGCCACGTTTTCATATACGCTCATATTTTCTATCAGTTTGAAATCCTGGAACACCACTCCGACATTACGGCGCAAAAGATTAATTTGACGCGGTGTAATGCGGTAAGATGACCATTTATCTATTGTAACGATCCCCTCGGAGGGCAGAATATCCATATAAATAAGACGTAATAAAGTTGATTTTCCCGATCCGGTAGGTCCCAGAAGCAGTGTAAAATCCCCTTTGCGCAGCTTCAGGTTAATATCTTTTACTGCGCCCGGAACATAACTGTAATTTACCGTGATGTTGCTAAATTGGATCATCGCATTATTACTAATAATCTGTTTGAGTTTTCATGAGCTTCCTCAAAGGTAAACTCTTCGAGAAATATAAATGTTCTTGAGGGAAATTCCACAGACAATTTTATAATTTCTTTGTAATCATAAATATATTGAACGTGTTGTTCATGATAAGCCTCAGTATTCGGGAAGTAAATAAACAAGTTAGTAATTGACCGCTTGTTTTTACTATCATAGATATTATGGCGTTTAAAAGAAATTCCGTCGGGAGTGGTATCTTCATAGGAAACATCCGTAAAAGAGCTGTGAATAACACCCGGAAGCGCAAAATCAAACACGTATACCTGCCCCGGTTTCATGTGGGTATCCATATAATGAATATGATCTTTAATTGCTTCAAATGTTGAAATATAATTCAACGCGTCATGGATATTTATATAAAGATCAACTTCCTTACTCGGCGGTTGAAGCATATTTCCGACGGCGATCTGCAAGTCGGGATACAATGATCTTGCCTCTTCAACCATTGATTCTGAGATATCAATACCGAATTTTTGTTTGGCAGGAAATAAATGCAGAAAAGTTCCCGTTCCGCACGACAGATCATACAGTGAATCCGTATCAAACCCAAATTCGTCAGCCATGTCCTGAAGATATTCACACCAACCCGGGTAATCAACATCTTCCATAAGGGAATCATAGATTTTGGATGACCGGGTATAGGGAGGAGTGCGTTTATATTCCAAATCAGCGCCACATATACAAAATTATGGTGAATAAAATATATAAGGTCAGAAATCCGGCAGCATAAATACGCTTGATCCCTTTGCTGATAAAAATAGCCGGAAAAAGCAGCAGAGTAAATAAGAGCATGGACGGCACCTCAAAGGAGTAAATGGAAATATCAATTGGCAATCCCTTAACGGTTGCGACGCCGCCTCCAACAAAAAACATGTTAAATAGATTCGATCCGATAATATTTCCGATAGAAATATCGGATTCATTTTTCACCTGCGCCATAATACTGGCGGCAAGTTCCGGTAAGGATGTTCCGATAGCTACAATGGTCATCCCGATGATAATTTGGGATACTCCGAAATACTCCGCAATATCCGTTGCTCCCAAAATAATTCCGCGCGAACCGATTACCAGTCCGATAATCCCGCCAATGATATATAAAATATTGTGGAATATGGAAGTATCTGTCACGGATAATTTTTCGCGAACTTTATCTTTTTGTGCGCTTCTTATCAGGTATGCGACATAGATAATGATAATAATAAGAAACAAAATACCTTCGAGGCGGGAGATACCGTTATATGCAAACAGACAAAAGATCAGAGATCCCGCCAGCAATATAAGCAGTTGTCGACGGACATGATCATGTTTCAGCGTAATGGGTGCAATAAGTCCGGCAATACCTAAAATGAGCCCGATATTCGCAATATTCGATCCGATAATATTACCGACCGAAATATCCGAAACATTATGCAGTACTCCAAACATACTTACCATGAATTCCGGCATCGAGGTACCGAAAGCAACAATGGTTAATCCGACGATCAGAGGTTTTACTCCAAAAATACGGGCAACGTTTGCACTGCCTTTTACCAGGTAATCAGCACCTAAATAGAGTAATATTATACCGGCGAGCAAATAAAGTGAACTATGGAGAGGTGACATGCATTACCTATAAAGTTTGTTAGCGTGAATATAATCATTTATTTCTTTAGGCACATAGGATAAAATAGATTTACCCTCAGCAATGTCTGTACGGATCTGAGACGAAGATATCGGTATAATATTCGCGGATAAGGCATGTATTTTTTGTTGGAAAGGATGTAAAGCGATACGGTCTTTGAGATTTGATTGATCATGCCGCGGCAGTACAATAAAATCGCAGTGATCAAAATGTTCCGGGTATCCTTTCCACTTTTTTAGAGATTGAAGATGATCATCCCCAATCACCCACATCAGGCGATGCAGGGGATATAAAGTGCGAAATGCTTTGAGTGTATCAATGGTATAGGAAATTCCCTTACGGTCGATCTCACAGCGGGAAACTGAGGAATTCGGGACAAAGCGGGTTGCTATTTCAAGCATTTGCAAACGATGGCTATCATCGGCATATTTTTGTGTGCCCTTGTAAGGCGAAAAATGGGTTGGAATAAAAACGAAGGCATCGGGATCGAATGTATCGACAATATGCTTTGCAAAATGGATATGCCCGTTATGAACAGGATCAAATGCACCACCGTAGAGGCATATTGTTATCATTCCGGCCATTCCATTGATAACTTTAATAATTTGTTATATGTCAGCATATCTTTTATGGATAAAGCATCCACATTAATTTTATCAAGGGTTTGGATCATTTCTTCACGCTGAAATAATTTGCTGTAACAACTTGCTATTTCCAGATAGGTATCATTTAATATCCGGGTATCATAATATGTCTCAATAATTTCTTTAAAGGTTATTATCGCGGCATTCCATTCGCGCAAGACCATATACAGTTGACCGGCTTCATAAATTTTCTTTGCCAGGCCCAGTCTCAGTTCTTCGATACGGTTTTCTGAATCTTCACGGCGATTGCTTAGCGGGTATTCTTCAATAAAATCCTGATAAGCCAAGATCGCTTTTAGAATATGTCCCTGATCGCGCTGGTATCCCGGACTTTGCTCATAATAGCATTCCGCAATTTTAAACCGGGTTTCCTCCCGTAAATCACTATATGGCCAGCGACGAAGTAATTGCTGGTATGCATCAATAGCAAGGAGGTATTCTTTCATCTCAAAATGACAGGATGCTACATAAAATTGCGCATCGTCCGCAATATCGCTTCCCGGAGCATTGAATACCACAAAAGTAAAATCTTCGAGACACTTATAATATTTTTTTGCTTCAAAAGATATAATCGCATCATCATAACGTTCTATATAGGTGCGCTCCTGCTTAATATCTTCTTTTTTGTTTGCTTTCGAGCCGGAACATCCGCTTAGTATTATGCTGATGATTAAAATTATAGCGAGTAGTAGATAATGTTTCTTCATAAAATCCCATTGGTTAAAATGTCACATGTATTCCTGTCTGTATACCTATCATATTTGACGCGCTGATCATCGGCGCATAATATAATTTACATAAAATTTCCTGATTTGCATGATGTTTCTTTATTCGAAATCCCGCATCAATAGCAGAAATAAAATGATTGAAAAATACAGCTGTTCCGAAATATCCGCCGATTTTTAATAAATCGTTTGCCGCACGCCGCATGCCCGCGTATTCATACTGATCATCTGAGTATTTAGGGTAGATACCCGCCATTGGATCCCCTGGATCTTCACCGGCAAGTGTCCAGTCAACCCAGCCTGCTTTAAATTGCTCGTATTTTCCGATATTTTCATAAAAATGGTAATCTTTATCTATGCTGATATTCTCGTATCCGTTGTCTATATCGGCCATCATGGCATTGTAACTTAATTCGATTTGCGGGGAATATGCCCGGTTGTCCACATAAACTGTGGAAGTATGGGTGGTGGGATCGCTAACCGGATCATATTTTTCAAGCCATGTCTCCACTAACCAGTATTCATCCGCAAAGTCCTTATAATCATCAATCGCCTGATCTCCCTGATGTACAAAATAAATATTTCCACCGATAAAAACAGCTTCAAGTGTAACATACAGGGCAGCCATTGCTTTACTGCCGGCATACCATTGTCCCGCACCGGGCAAGACAGTAGAAAGTCCAACGCCCAAAGGGATGGATTTGGAATGGATCTTTTCCGGTGCCTGAGCATTCAGGAGAGTAAAGATCATAATAAATGGTATAATGAAACGTTTCATATGCATCCCGTATTAGAAATCAAATAAAATAGTCCAATAAAATCGGAAATTATGTCCAATGGTTTTTGTAACATCAAATTCATCGTATTGGATCATATTAAGAGCATAAACCAGATCAAATGTCAGAGCAAGAGGAAATCCATACCAGGAATGGCCTCCTATACGTGCTTCAATACCCACATCTTGTTTCCAGCTTGGGTCACTATGCCCAAAAGTCCATGCGTCACCAATTTGATGGTAGAGACCTATATAAAAATTTTCGAAAGAAAAAGGTTCGAAATTTACATTTAATTTTTTAGTGACCGGAAATCTGAGTGTAGATGTCAGAATAACTTTATGTGTTCCTTCTATCGTATAGAAGGGATAGCCTTTCAGTCCCGGGAGCCCTCCGCCAAAATAATTAAAAAAGCTGTCAATTTCAGTATTGAACATCATTCCAACATCAATATTAAATGATAACGAACTGTGTTTTGTCCCGGGGAGAGGAATAAAAATATCGGAATCCCAGTCGATACGCGGAGTATAATGCTCGGTATAGGTCTCGGTATAAGTCCCGTAATTGGTCACTTTGTAACCGTCGATGAACTGATTAAAATCATAGGCAATAACAGCGTTATTTACTCGGAACCCGCGAGTGGGTGAAATATTGCTTTGCCAATGCCGCCGGGTAAAATCTGCCTGATAACATAATTGGATACGTTGCCCTTTATAATACGTTGAGGGAACAAATTTGACCAATCCCAGCGAAGGATCGTTAAATTCACCTTTAATATTGGATGTATATTGACCGGTAGTGGCTGAGAGTTCAAAATAATGAAGATTTTGCCAGGTGTAATGAACCCCCAATGTTGCCTCAGAGAGTGAAAAACGCAGTTTTTGTTCCATTTCCCAGTAATCATTATATAAAATGGTATCTGTCCGGGATAATCCGATTGCATACACTTCTGCATAAAAACGGGGTAAAAACTGGTTAAAATCAAGCCGGGCAACAATGTCATAATCTCCGCGGGCATTGATATCCGCCATGGCAAAAAGATCAAATTTATTCAAAACCTCATTCTGATAAAAGATCAATCCGGCTTTCAGCGCGTTGTAATCATATTGTAAAAAAGGGACAAAGAATAAATTACTGAACTGATATTCGTATGCTTGTGCTTCAATAGAACAGAGCCCTGCACAGGATTGCATTATAGTTGGAAAACTATACTCTTTATATTTTGCGTATTCAGCAGGTATTGTTGTTTTTATATCCCGTTGATACAATGAAAAACGGCCTTCCTTAAAGAGGGTATAGGTAAGGGTGTCGTTGTTAATTGCAGGATACATGGCTGCGCCAATGACATTGGTCATCAATTCAGGTTCCGCATCGGAAGCGAGATCAAGCCGGTAAATATTAAAGATACCGCTGCGGTCCGACGCATAATACATGATATTTCCGTCTGTCGTAATAGAAGGTGTACGATTATCACAGCTAATATCAAAAATATAAGGTTGTATATCACCGTTTTCCAGATCCAGAAAATAAATATCCCGTCCATGATTGATCGCCATATCAAAATATATCGTTTTCCCGTCAGGATGGATCTGCATGATGAAAACCTGTTCACCATGGGTAAAATTGGTTAAATCAACCATGGCAGAATCAACGGGATCATAGCGGAAGATATTATGGGTGCCGTCATATACGCGGATAACATAAAGTTGTCCATCTTTGTCTGCCGTTACAGAATAAATACGCGCATCGTATGTCATACGTGTAAGTTTTTTTGTCTCAAAATCATATTCCATCAGGTCAAACCAGGTAGAACCGTAAATATTAGATTTTTGGCGCTGAGAAAAATAGACCTTTGCACCGTCCGGTGACCAGGCAACATTACCGCGTACACGATTTTTTGATATTTTTTTCGCTTTCCCGTTTTCCATCGTGTATAAAAAGTTAAAACTGATGTAATCATATCCTTTACTGGATTGAAAAACAAAATGTTTCCCGCCGGGTGAGTAAGAGGACAGAAAATTGCCGGGACCTTCGTCAAAAAAAACATCCCCTTCTTCAACATGTTCACGGATAGTTGCAGTATGGTTTAAATAATCTGCCCGGGTATGATCCATAAATTCGTTGTATAATTCTTTTCCGTTTATTCCTGTTACATCCTTCAGTATCCTGTTAAATGAGAACTGCAATTTATTACGGGCTGCTTTGGCAATTTTAGCATGAATGCTGCTGCCAAAGCGGTCTGCAAGATAGGAAGCAAAAGCATATCCGGTATTATATACCACTTCATTTCCAATTCCGGAATGACCGAAATGGCCGATATCGTTCCAGCTCATAAAGCGGTTATTAAGAGTACGATCCCGCAGGATCATATCCCGGTGCGAATCCCAGAAATCATGTTGACTTTTTTCGTATTGATATTGTGCCACGCCTTCTGCCCACCACATGGGAACGATGGAATTGGCAATCGGGAGAGAAGCGATACCCTTAGGATATTCAAGAATGATATTTTCTTTTATGGGAATTTCGCGGTCAATCCACTGCATATAAAACATGGGAATATTGATCGGATATTTCATGGAGGCGCCAAGGGAAATAATATGAGAAAATTCGTGGGTCAGCACATTCCACATCCACTGGTGATTTCCCCGCAGATCAAATTCTAAGGGAGACGCCCAGATAAGAATTTTATTATCAAAGTAGTAGGCGCCACCGTTTGCATAATCATCCGTATCCTGAATAACAATATGGGTTTTTTCCCGAGGCTCCCACTGGTATAATCCGGTAACATAAGGATAGATGGTTTCTGCCACTTCCATAGCCATGCGCAGAGACCAGTCGGTACCCTCATGATAGTGAAATATAAAATGTTCGGTATGCGCCGTTTTCCATTCAAGTTCAGGGTGATGGGGCTCATATTGCGCCAGGAGCGGTGTCAGCATGACAGTTGTAACGAAAAAAAGCAGGATTAATTTTTGTGATATAGTCATATTATTTTAAAATAGCCGGTTTAACAAAATAGATTTCAGTCCCGCCATTACCGCTTACATCAATTTTCGCGATATATACACCGGATTCCAGAGCGGAAACATCCCAGATGACTTCATTCCACTGGTCATCAACCGGAGTTTGTGTTAATGTTTCAATAAATCGCCCGCTTAGCTGATAAATATTAATAGTAACAGATTGCGCTCCGCATGCAAAATAGCGAAAACGCGTAATATTATTTTCAATTGGATTGGGATAATTATAGATCAATCCATCTTTAATTAATGTTTGAGATACAAGCGGTGTCGCTGCTTGAGTGACACGATGTGTATTTGAATATGCCGCGTCTTTTCCCTGATATCCCCAATAAACGGAATCACTGGCGATAGCATAGATACTACCATCAGCAACAAGCCAGGCGGTGTCGGCAGATACCTGTTCCATGAACAAGGATGTTGCATCAACAGGAGCAGGAAGTGAATATTCAAGATCACCACCTGTATCGTATACATCAATGACTCCGGATGGATCGTAAGCGATAATATGTGCCACACCGGCATGATAATAAACCCGGATATCCTGATAGTTCTGAAAAACAGGAAATCCATCCATAAGGTAGCCGTAATGAGTAAAAGCAGATAATACGGGTTGCTCTAAATAATCTGATAATACCAGGATCTCAAATAACCCGTCATCATTTAAATGAACAGGTATCAACTGCCTGATGTGATGGTCCGAAGCCAATACGGGTCCTCCATGGTACGAAAAACCTTCATTGACCGCGGTAATAAGGGTATCATTCATAAAAACCGCGTCACTTGCATTGACAAACTGCAATGTTTGCTGATGCAGATAAGGAATAAAAGATAAGGATCCGGTATCAAGAACTGTCGTAGTCCAAGAAGCAATATTCAGCATATATAATTCATCTTCCTGCATTGCGGGTGGTAAAAAGAGCGAATTGTCATAAACCGAAAGATGCGTCAAATCAAGGGGATGATCCAGTGTTTTTGTTTGTGCAAGAACTAAGCCCGCTCCGAAATATTCGAGTTTTGCTATTTCGGCAGTTGTTCCTTCGTTAATAACGTGAATAATACCGTTATCGTATGTAAGCAAGGCAGTGTTGTTTTTGGGATACGCTTGCGAATGGGTATACACCGTTGTAAGATTTCCGTTATCTAATAGGATCAAACTACTGTCACGAAAACCGACGGGAATCCGTTCATCGCCGGGAAAAGGCGGAATAGATGCGGTAAATTCATCAAAAACAAGATGATGAAAATTATATTTTACAGGAGAATCTATTTCCAGCTGAATGACAACAGAATCAGCATAAAAACGAAAATCCCGGATATTTATTCCGGTAGAAGTACCATAAACACTGCGTGTATCAGGATGTGTATTATTATTAAACTGCATTTTGTATGCACTGGGGTTATTATCGCTGTAAGCAGGATTGTTCTTAAACCACATATCCCATTTCCAGCCGTTATTTATTGACGGATCGAAGGTGTTATAGAATTTTCCTATATCATCCCCGCCGTCAGCTTCAACAAGATTTAGTATGGGTATATCGCCGCCATTAGGATTTTCGCTGAAAACGTCAGGTTCTACCACATGCCAGATCAACAGACCGGAAGTGGGGAGGCTAAGATTATAGTTACTTAAGCTTGTAAGAACACCGTTTTCCAGAGTATAATTGACAACCCCCATGGAATCCATCGCCTGAAGGACATTTAGATAATTTGTAATATCATTCCGCACCCATAAGAGTGAATCCGCCCATACGCCAGTGTTTTTTCGAAATTCCAGCAGAAAATATTCATTGCTGCTGATGGGGATCTCATATACAAGATCCGGAAGAAGATTAACCGATTGACTTTGATTAAGCACCCGGGGTTCTACCGCACCTAAAAGATACCGCTCAAAAGCGCTGGGCATAATGGGACACAGTCCGCTGCCGTTATTGGAACCTTGGTCCATAAGTCCGTAAATTCCGGCACCGGAGCGACCGGTTTCAGTATTATACAAAGTCGGCAAACCGAGAAGCATGCCGCTTAATAATATTTCAGTGCCATTTAAGGCAATATTCAGATTTAATTGATTTTGCGATTCGGGTAATACAATGCCCTTGCTGCAACCTTCAGCTATTAGCCATATAAATTTATCTGCCGGCAGATACTGTGATAAATAGGTTTCATCAAAATAGAAAGATGGAATATCAAAGGGAGAATTATCCAGATCGATATTAAAATCCTGCCCCACACCGGCATGATAAATGATCATACCGTCATTGGCGGATACAAACTCTGCGGCATCAACGGAAGTTTTTACGGTTTCATATATAAATTGTGCCAGCCGGTAATCCAGACTGTCGGGATTAGAATAATAACGCATATCATGAGCCACGGTATATGCCTGTGAAGTTAAAGGAAGCAGCATATTATTACTCAAATTCAAGTTGATCCGGCCGTTAGAAACGCTATTCCAGTAATTATTAATGAATAGCAGATGGGATTGAAAATATGCACGGTCATGGGGGAGAGCATCAATTACATAATCAGTATCATGCCCGGTCCATTCGGTCTGCATAAAGTGCCCGTTTCCGGTTGTACCAGGGTAACTGTCTGCCTGAAATTCAACCCGCAAAGTAACATAATTACGCGTTCCGGGTAAAATACGGGGAGATAATAATTCAGCTTCAAGAGAAATGAAGCTGAATACTATCCATATTAAAAGAAAATATTTTTTCATTTATACCGCCCAGCGGATGAGGTTATTTAAAATTCATACCGGAGGCTGTAACGCATGGTATTTGCAAGAGGGTGACCTTCTCTTCCGCCGGTATAAGCAAAATCAAAACCCAGTCCGCGGTAAATGAAACCAAAACCAAATGTAGGATTCATTACATCACCGTCACGGTCATAAATAAAACCAGCACGCAGAGCGAACATGTTATCATAAATATATTCAACCCCGGTATTTAAGATCAATTCATTGAATTCATTTCTTAACGAACCGTTGCCTTGAGATCCGACCTCAGCTCTATCAACAGTAAATTGACCTGCATTATTGCCGAATTCACCCCAACCGACATCGACACCGGCTTCACTGTATATACCGGGTCCGTCAACGATGGCATCGGTTTCAGTATTAACCCAGTAAGCACTACCGCCATCGGCACGGGCATACTCAATCATTTCACCATAGGCATTGTACCAACCTTGTTCTTCTCCGTCTTCATCATAACCGCCGATAATACCGTCACCGCTATAATCAATATCCCCCTTATATGTCCAGCTATCTGAAAAGGAAGTAAAGATACCAACAAACCAATTATCGGTATAAGCCTCTTCACCATATTCTGTTATAATCGGGTTTCCGTATTCAATAATATAGTTACTGTTAACATCCATAGACGGATGATTTCCGGCCAGGATTTTATTGACATCAAAGACAAAAGAAAGATTATTGTGTTCCATCTGCAGCAAATTCAGATTAATACCCAATTTTAAGTTAGTTGGCTGCGGATCAGCTTGTGCCATATCAACAAAGGAAATTTTTGGACCGATATTCGAGACGGCAACACCAAAATCAAGGTAGTTATTCAAAAGGTTACGTGCCTGGTAGCCAAAATCAAAACCAAAGTGAAAAGAGCTTCCGTTATTTTGTTCTCCCTGGGTGCCTACAGGGCTCAGCATCTGATAGGCAAATTTCAGGTTAACGCCAATGGCCGAATTTTCACGTATTTTTGTGGCATAAGATCCACTAAAGGCCATCATATAACTATAAAAAGTTCCCAGATTATTCCCGTATTCATCAGTCCACTGTTGTTCACCAAGATTCAAATATATCGCATGGCCACCGAAAGTCCCAACATTCGGAACCTTATATCCACCGGATAAAAAGGTATAATACATATCACTTACCAGATTAGGTAACCATTTTGAATACATAGCACCGACCTGATTTTTATCCATGAATGCCATTCCTGCCGGATTGTAATAAGAGGCATAGGCGTCATCTGCAATGGCAACCTGAGCTTCTCCCATAGCTTCTGCCCGGGCGCCGGGTGCGATAAGCAACCATACTGCACCGGTGTTTGTAATTGCAAATACAGAAGATACAGTAAGGATAACTCCCAATAATACTACGAATGCATTTCGTTTCATAAAACATCTCTCCTAATAAAAAAATGAGCGGTCTTATAACGCTCAGTAAATAATCGTTATAAGATGTGACATCTTTGGTTTCAGTTCTTTCTTGTCAAGCACCTTTAACGAACGGATATGTCTTTTGTTACCTCTTTTTTTCCCTACGGAATATCATTATTTAAAATAATAATGTCAATTAAAAAATCAGTATTTTTAATATGTCTTTTCCGGCTCTTTCAGATCTTCAATACGTTTGTGAAATTCATCAACACTTTCAAAGTCGTGGTAGACAGAAGCAAAACGGATATAAGCTACCTTATCTATCTCTTTCAGGGCATCTATGACTACCTCGCCGATATCCTTAGATGGAATCTCATTAAGTCCGTCAGTCATGATTTTATTTTCAACTTTTTTTACAATGGAATTAATGGTATCCATAGAAATAGGACGTTTAACACAAGCAAGTTTAATGCTGCGCATGAGTTTTTCACGGTTAAATTCTTCGCGTGCACCATTGGATTTTATTACCAGAGCAGTGGATAAACTGACATATTCATAGGTTGTAAAACGGTATTTGCATTTTTCGCATTCGCGACGGCGGCGAATTCCGTTTTCCTTTGTCAGGGGTCGTGAATCAATAACCCGATTTTCTTCATATCCGCAATTCGGACATCTCATACAATTAAATCCTTGTATAACGGATACGCTGCTGTTAGCACGGCAACCTTACGTTTAGCCTCTTCCAACACATCTTCATTTTCATGATCTGAAATTACATTATTGATAATAGTTGCGATGTTCCGCATATCATCTTGAGTGAATCCACGGCTTGTGAGAGCCGGAGTTCCCAAGCGGATGCCGCTGGTGACAAAGGGACTGCGGTCATCAAATGGCACCATGTTTTTATTGCAGGTGATACCGATAGATTCAAGGATATTTTCCGCTTTTTTTCCGCTCATATTTTTATTGTGGAGATCTACCAGAATCAGATGGTTGTCTGTTCCCCCTGAAACCAGATCAAAATTATAGCTCACTAAGGCATTTGCCAGCGCTTTCGCGTTGTCAATAACATTCTGACAATATGTTTTAAATTCCGGTTGAAGAGCTTCACCGAATGCCACGGCTTTTGCCGCGATAATATGCATCAAAGGACCGCCTTGAATACCCGGCATAACATTGGAATCATAAAGTTCGGACATCATTTTGACTCGTCCGGATTTTGGTGCTACGATGCCAAAAGGATTTTCAACATCTTTACCCATTAGTATCATGCCGCCACGCGGACCTCGCAGTGTTTTATGTGTGGTGGTCGTGACAACATCACAATAGGGAATGGGTGAAGAAAGTAATCCGGTAGCGATTAAACCGGCAGGGTGGGCAATATCTGCCATTAAGAAAGCACCGGCTTCATCCGCGATCTCGCGGAATTTTGCAAAATCATAATGGCGGGCATAAGCACTTGCACCGGCAATTATTAATTTAGGCCGATGTTCGCGGGCTTTATTTGCAACATCCTCATAGTCAATTCGTCCGGTTTCTTTTTTTACACCGTAACTGACAATATTGTATAATTTACCGGAGAAATTTACCGGACTTCCGTGGGTCAGGTGACCGCCATGTGACAGATCCATACCTAAAATAGTATCGCCGGGTTTTAATAGTGTAAAGTATACCGCCATATTGGCCTGACTGCCGGAATGAGGCTGCACATTTGCGTATTCGGCATTAAAAAGTTTTTTTGCACGTTCACGAGCAATGTTTTCAACTTCATCCACATGTTCACATCCGCCGTAATAGCGTTTTCCGGGATAACCTTCCGCGTATTTATTGGTCATAATATTTCCGGAAGCTTCCAAAACAGCCGGACTGACAAAATTTTCTGATGCGATCATCTCCAGACAGGACTGCTGACGATGAAACTCGTCTTTAATGGTGCGAAAAACTTCCATATCGTTCTTTTTAATATCTTCGTACATAAATTTACCACTATTTTTCGGTTAATGAGTGAATCTTATCAACACGATGCCGGTGCCGTCCGCCTTCAAAATCGGTAGAGAACCAGACATCGATAATTGCTTCCATTTCAGGAAAAGAAGTTGTACGTGCACCCATGGCGAGAATGTTGGCATCATTGTGTTTACGTGCCATCTCAGCATGTAATGGAGTGGTGCATAAAGCGGCGCGTGCACCTTTTACTTTGTTTGCAGAAATGCTTATTCCAATGCCGGTACCGCAAATAATAATACCGGAAGCATGTTCATCTTTCTGAATGGCTTTTGCTACGGCAACGCCATATTCAGGATAATCAACACTTTTATTCGAATATGCACCTAAATCTAAAACAGAATATCCCCTGCACTTGACATAGTCAATTACATGGGATTTTGCTTCAAATCCGGCATGGTCTGAACCAAAAATAACTACTCGACGGTTACTGTCCGGGTGATCCACGAATAATATGCTCCTAAAGGTTTATAGGTATTAGCGTTGAGTTTATTCGCTTCGCCAATTAAGAAACGATCTTTTGCCTTAGCGATCGTTAAATCATTGTCATATAAGTACTTCATTCTAAATTGCGCATTAAAATTACCCAATTCCTTGGATTTTTTATAATCTTCATATGCCATGTGATAGACAATTTTATCGTTGGTATCAATTTTGCCTTTATCAAGGCTTGCTTCTTCAGCTGTAGCTTCCAGGATTTTTCCGCGTGTGTAGTAAGCATTTTTATTCTGAGGCACGAGTTTAATAGCATTAGAGATAATCTTGTAGGCTTTTTCATAATTGCTAAAATCAAGATTTATTAATGCAACATCAATCTGCATGTTAATATCACGAGGATTTTTCCGCGCGTATTCTTCTAATACTTCGAGTGCTTTGTCCATTTCGTTGTTATACTCGTAACATTCCGCAAGTTTTTTAACCAGTGTGATATTTTGCTGGTTAAATTGCAGGGTATTACGGGTAACTTTGATAGCTTCTTTAAAATCATTGTCATTAAACAGAGCATTGATATATTTTAAGGCATTTGATGCGTCTGCAGTATTGTTTTCCCATGCTTTCTTGTAAAATTCTTTCGGATCCCGGCCCATTTTTCCAAGAACGGAAATAATGGCGTTAATGGCATCATTATTGTCAGGCTCGATATCAAGGATATATTCCCAGATTTCCAGTTCTTCATGGTATTGTCCCAATATATCAAGATTGTTTGCCTGCTTACTGAGATATTCCACATCATCAAGATAGAGGGCATTGTACTGCTGATACATCACATTTGCCGCTTCGTAATCACCTGTCTGATCTTTATAATAGGCAGATAATTGCAAAAGGTGTTTATCTGTTGCATCATAACTTAAACCCTGATCAATGAAATATGCCGCAGAATCGGGCATACCCAATTTCATATAACAATGTGCTAAGTTTTTGAATAAGGGATCCACAAATTTTTCTGCAAATCCTAATTCAATAATACCTTTAAAGTTATAAATTGCGTCGATCCAGAGTTGCTGGATCATATATTGACCACCGTTACTGAGTTTGAACTTACTTTTATTGAGATTTTCTTCCTGTTTTGCCAGTTTCATCGCGTTAATTTCGTCTGTAGTTGCCTGGGCTTGCGGGGGAACGCAGTTGTACACCCCAAAGACAAGTACTAAACCCAGTATTAACATCAATAACCACTTTTTAGAGTTAGTCATTTTTTCTCCTATCTATATTTTCCTCTCGTATTAAACCATGTTTCAGCTATACTAATACTAATATTAAAATGATAGACAAATTCACCGACGTTAAGGGGGGCGATCCCGCTTTGCTCATAAATAGTTCCTATATTATATTCACATATAAAAGCCATATCAACGCGGTTCTGATATTTAGTAAAGGGAATTCCAAGACCCAGAGTTAATCCATAAGTCTGAACCGGTATTCCTTGTGAATCTGCCATATAATGCTGTTCATAGAAAATACCGCCCCGATATGTTAGTGACTGATAATAGGGGAGGTATTCACTCAGCTGTCCCTGTTTTTCAAATCCTAATCCATAATGATTGAATGGCTTGATCTGCGAGCTCTCATAAAATGGATTAAAAGAAAAATCAGATGCCAGACCGGTAAATTGATACTGCATCCAATCTGCAGTCAAAATATAACGAGGAGCCAGCGTTAATGCAAGCCCTACGCGCAATTGATTTGGAAAAACAGAGGTGTTTGAATAATTGATCGTATCCAGATAGGAATAAAAATAAGATGAAGATGTTGCTGTGTATCGTATTATCTCGCGGCGGGATGAACTGTTGACATATGAATATGCTGCACCCAATGTCAGCTGCTCAAAGGGCGTATAGCTTATGCCGCCGGTGAACTGGCTGCCGCTGAAGCCTTCATCAATTTCAATACCAACCGGCGTAAGGTTCACGTCATCAAATACAATATCTCTGCTGATAGTATATCCTCCGATAAGGAAATCAGCACTGAAGCCAAGAGCCAATTGCTGTTTTTTGAAAAAGGCGTAACCTATACCGACAGAAACAGAATAAATATTTCCAATGGATCGTGCCGTTTCACTGTATTGGTTCAATTCATCAACAATTTGATATGATGCATTAGACGTGGTAAGAGGAACAAGCCCCAAGGTAAAGGCACCGCGTTGGGCAAGCGGAAATTTTAATACGCCGTACGAAAAACCGGTATAATTATTTGTATTTCCTGTGCCTGAAATAACATTGTGATCTGTGTTTGCCGACATTTCCATTCCGGCTTTGTTGATATAAGCTAAATTTGCAGGGTTCTGTAAATTTACCGTTAAGGTATCCGAATAGGCAACCGAGGATTTTCCTCTTCCCAGAGCAACCACTGAATAATTGAGTCCGACTTTTCCGATCCCATAAAGTTCAAATACGCCTGCATAGCCGATGGATGTAATTAGAAATAATAGAAGGAGTATTTTTTTATTCATTGTTAACCCTTGTATATATAATATCCAGCTCGGATAATGCGGGAATTATGGTAATATAATTAAAATCATTATATTCATTGTTCAGATAATAAAAAATACCTTCATGGAGCATTTCTTTTGGATTAGAAACGAGATACTGTAATAATTGAGAAATATCGATGCGAATCGTGTCATCAAGATCGGTGAAGCGGTTCGAGTAGGCGGTATACATATAATTCAAACTATCTTCAACCCACATGTCGGTTTTAAATAAGCGTGCCGTAAGCTGAAGGGTATCCCCGAGAGCAATATTCCTGTCAAGCGGGTGCATGACCAAAATTTGTTCCGCTTTGTTGAGGAGATGTGTGGGACCCAACAAAGTGTCTTGTCGTATGCTGTCCAATTCAATGTATGACCTGAAAATATTTCCCTGTGATAAATAAAAGAGTGAATCATCGATGACTGCTTGACTTTCTGTGAACTGTATATCGCCACCTCCGATAACATAAAAAATACTGTCCTGCAAATATACCCCGTTTGTATCATGTAAACTGCATTCCAAAAGCAGGCGGGGACGTTTGTCATTTTCGCTGAAGCTGTATTCTATGGAATAGAATGCTATCATGCCTTCGGAATCATTAGATTTTTTAACGGTAAATCCATTGTTAACATATAATGAGTCCGGACGAACATGCCAATCATTTACTGTTGCAAGATCAATAGGTATACGAAGAGAATCTATATCAGGTGAAAATGTCATTGTGGTATAATAGCTTGTCTGCCCGTCCAGTGATGTTATCAGCTCATCTATAGGAGAAATATTTTCCCAGTACAAAGAGGTATCGTTATTGACCATATGGATATCTAACGAAACCGTACTTTCATTACCCCAGTAATCTGCCGGATACAGAATTACATCTGCTTGATTAATAGTAATCTCAACCGAGTCAGGTATCCCGCTTAGGGAAATAAAATTAGTGAATTTGATTAGAAAATCTGCAGACAGATCATTGTAATTACCTGCTTTGTTCTGATAAAGTATACTTCCGGATGCAGAGGTGTTGATGTTTTTGATCGCATTAATGAAGTGATGGTCATAATGCAGGGTATCAACCACCAGTGATCTATTTCCGTAGGGTGTCTGAAAGATATTCTCACTGCAGGATGTACTTAGCATCAGAATAAAAAGAAAACAAAAAAAAGTCAAAGTGTAGATACTTTGACGTCGCTTTGCGGATTTCGCGGAATCTTTATAAGTTGTCGAGAAATTCATATAGTTCTTTTGCAATTGGGCCCCAAAATTCTATGTTATTGTTCGGCGTGTTTATGTTGAATATTTTATAATGTTCCTTTTTTGAAGATAAAATGTCATTAATTTTTTTCTTCTTTAATAGAGGAGCAAGTTTATTCTCTTTTTTAGACTTTAACTGAATGACAGCATCCGACATATCAAGGGCAGTTTGCAAAAGTCCTGCCGGGTCTGTCAATTGATCCATGTGTTCATTGAGGTAAACCCGTTTAAGTGCTTTTTCAGGGAAAGCAAAAAACGGTTCGTCCGAGCTGAGTACCGTTACGACCTTGGTGTTTTTAAACCATTCGTGGTCCTTTAAAACGGTTTTAAGCAGGATCGGGACTATTGCAGAATGCCAGTTGTAGCATAAAATAACATCCGGCTTCCAATATAGGCGCTCAAGGGTATTCAATGCTGAAAATGTATACATTAAGAAGGCATTGTATACATTCATATTTTTTGGCTGAATATAATTACTCGTTACCTGCTTTGTGATTTCCCGGTAGTATTCCGGAAAAATATTAAAATATACCTGTACCCGTGAATCAGGAATAAAAGCTGACTTAACAGAAGAAATAAATTCCTCATTATCCACTTTGACAAATATTTCCTTTAAACGGATAACTTCACGCAGAATATATTTGCGCTCAGAAATATATCCATAACGGGGAAGAAAAATTCGCACATCAATTTTATTCTCGTTATATACTTTTGATGTGTTACAAATGAAGTCTCCCTCAGTAGATGGCGGAGTAAATGGAGAAACGCGTTTTGAAATGTTATATATTTTTAAATTCATAAATTCTTAATAAGTTTTGTCCAATAAATATCCGTATAAAATACAAAATTATTTCTGTTGTGTCAATCTTTAAACCAAGTATGTAAAAAAGCATTTGTTATAATTGCATTATTCAGAATAAATGTTGCTTGTATTTTGCGATAATAAAGAAAATATATTTACCCGTTGTGTGAGACACAAATTTAAATTGCCACATTCAGTAAATGTTGCTAATCGGATTGTACCTGATAAATTATGAATATCACAAATGTGATCAACCTCCCCTTTGTCCCCTCCTTATCAAGGAGGGGAGATTGCTCTATTTTCGTTTTTT
>JAUXEL010000068.1 GCA_030620575.1 Fidelibacterota bacterium | reverse complement strand
TCATTGTCCATTGTCAATTGTCAATTGTCCATTTAAAACTTGCCCCAAGTTTTTTCTAGCATTCTGTGTTTCTTATCACATTATTTTTGCTAAAATATACCCGTTGTGTGAAACAAATTAAAAAATGGGAATCGCATGCTGTCAATAGTTTTTTGATGTCATTTCGAACAGTCTTCGTCCGCCAGGCCGGGGCGCAAAACCACCCCTCGCGTCATCCCGGGCGTACGTAGCCTTGGTAGAGCTAAGACCCGGGATCTCAATTTATATTAGTCCATCCATTAATGCAGATACTGATCCCCCGAACCATCGGGGCTACGCCGGACAGGCTGTTCACGATTTATTTTTTCCGTCTTCGTTCTTCATTGTCCATTGTCAATTGTCAATTGTCCATTTAAAACTTGCCCCAAGTTTTTTCTAGCATTCTGTGTTTCTTATCACATTATTTTCACTAAAATATTGAAAATACATTAAGAAAACTTGACTCAAGTTTTTTAGTTTTCCAAAAATTATTTATCAGAATTTCTGTAAACCAACTATTTGTAGGGATATATTAGAGGCGGATGGGGCGCGGACGGCCGGGACTTATTAGCAGTCGCCGTATCGGATGCTTAACCTGTTGTTGTTCATTGACGGCTTCAGGCTGATCAAGCAAAACGGAGGTATCGGCATTTCCTTCTGCAATTTCCAGGGAGTCGCCCTCGAGATAAGTAAAATAATCATTGATATCGGTTTCAATTGCGGCAATCCGAAGCACGCTCTTGCGTGCCAATGGCGTTCCCGGATGAAGATCATCAACTATATGGTAATAAAAAAGAATACTGTCCCGGGTATTTTCTGTTAGGCTTAATTCATAATCATACAGCCAGGCAATTTTGTATGCAATAAAAGCATGGGTTTTGCTATCCATATTTTCATCATGTATCAGGATTTTTAATGTGTCTATTGCTCCCTGAATATTGTTGTTGTCAATATATCGGGTTTCAATGTCATATATTTTTTTCTGATTTTCATAGAATAAAATGGAATCCCGGGAAACCAGATCCAGGATATAATTCGAGATATCAGATTCAGGGAAACGCTTTGTGATAATACTTTTCAGCGAATCGGCATTGTTGCTGTTATCAAGTTCATATTCCCAGACATAGGCTTGTGAATACAGGGCTTTGGGAACGGCCGGCGTATAATAGAACTCCTGACTGATCTTCATATAAATATTCAATGCGGTATCAGGAATATGAAGATCAAAAAGGAATAGACCGGCAAGGTTAAAAAGTACTTCTGTATAATCAGTGGAATGTTCTTCATAAAGGGATAGCTCTTTTTGAAAATAGTGATAACCGGTATTTGCAACACGGATCAGTGAGTCCGTTGCGATACTGTCTGCTGTCAGAGTATCGGCCAGCAGCATGTTTTTTGCCGTTTCTTCCACCCGGGCTGAATCGGCCAGGTATTCATAATACACCCAGGCACTGTCGGCCAATTCCGGGGACTTGCTAATAATATTCCCCAGGTTTTTGTTAATTTTATCCAACTGGTTCATGCTTAGCATATAATCGGTTGCCAGACTCCCTTCCCGGGATTGCCTGCGTTTTGACTGTGCATACTTAAAATAATATTTGGCTGAATCAAGGTTGGATCTTTCATAGGTGTAATACATGCCTAAACGATATGCTGCCCGTGCCCAGGCCTGAGAATCCCGGTTGTTTCGATAGATCTTCTCCGGATCTTCAACAATATAACGCAAAAGAGAAACGGTTTGTTTTTCATTACCCCTGTCAAAATAGATATTTGCCTGTTCATATTTAATATCGCCCCAGTATTTTGCAATACGGGTATCCTTTAATGACGATTCTATGTAACTGTTGGCCTTTTCAATTTCACCTTGCAAGCGGTAAGCACGGATATATGCCAACTGTACTCTGGCGCGTTGTTCATCAAATTTTATATTGCGCCCGGCGCGGTCAGTATACCGCAGTGCTTCCTTATATTCTTTACGATCAATATAAATATCGATAGCTTCGAGATACATATCACAGCTTACACTTTTTTGATCTGCCTTGTCCGCCGACATTAAAAATGCCTGCAGCGCCTTGCTGGAATCTTCTTCCTGTAACGCTAAATATCCCACCAGTTGGTATGCTTCGCTAAAATAAGCACGGTTTTTTGAATTTTCCAAAAACCGCTCTAACAAATCATAAGCGAGGGCTTTTTTACCCATTTGATAATGGCATTTCGAGATCCACAATTTAGCTTCAAAGTAATACGGACTATCGGGATAACGCAAAGTGAGTGTTTCCAACTGCTTTAAGGAACGTTCATGGCGTCCCAGTTGAAAATGACAGACACTATAATAAAACATGGCGTCATCAACATAGGATGAATTGGGGAACTTATCAATTACCACTTCCGCTTGTTTAGTCGCTTTATTTAATGCGGAACGAGCTTTTGTTGATAGTTTGTCCTTATCCTCTTCATTATTATATAATTCTTGTGCCTCATTAAAATATACCTTCGCGTTGTAATAGGTATTAAAATACGCGGCGATATTGCTTCCAACACGGGTAAAAATATTTCCCTGAGCAAATATCTGGGTGACTAAAAGAAACAGAAGAATGATTTTATATGTTTTTTTCATGCGTATTAATCGCTTTATTTGTTCGGCTTGTTCCAGGTACGGGGATAAATTACGTATGATGTGTGAATAAGCACAGTATTTTTTTAATTTATTCTTCCTGATGAGATGAATTTATGATTTTTGAATAATGCAAATTATGAGTTACCTGTCCGGCGTAGCCCTAATAAAGTGAAAGGCGAAGACGGATGAGTGATAAATTATTCATCCCCTCCAAAGGAGGGGCTCCTTGAAGCCTCCTCTTTGTTCCGGAGGAACTCCTTCGGAGGGGAGGTTTGGAGGGTTTACTCTCCGTAGTCCCGATTAGTATCGGGACAAAGGAGAGGTCTCTTTTGCAATTTTCATTTTCAGATTCTGTATTATTATAATACGTTAACATTATAGCGTGTCTTTTATAAAAATGCTTAAAATATAAAATGGTTAACAATATACACGGCTCCCCATCCGATACCTGTCCCGAATAGAGCGCCGGCAATGATATCACTTGGGTAATGTACTCCGACATATATCCTGGAAACGGCAACCAGAGAGGCATAAATATACATATACGCGGCCAGGGCCGGGATAAAATAACCGATAATGAAAGCTACTAGAAAAGCAGCTGCAGTATGTCCCGAAGGAAAGCTGAATTCATCAATAGGATATACCATATTATCAATATCGTTATGCGCATTAAAAGGTCGAACACGGCGAATTGTATTTTTAAGCAAATAATAAATCGGAAGTTGTACCCCAAATCCAATGAGGGATACAAACAAGGTGGGTTTAAATAATTCTGCTTGTGCAAAATACATATAAACAAGAAATAAAAAGTAAAAATATCCGCTACCAATAAAGGAAATAACTCGAAAAAAAGCCGGCAGAAAACTATCGCGACGATAGTTGAAAATTGCCCGAAACAGACGGAGATCAAATCGTGAAACATATGTTTTCATGCTATTTCCTCAAGGGGACAAAACGGACATCACCAATGATCTTCCCTTTCCATTTACCATCCACTTGCTCATATAATACTAATAATTGATCAAATTTTCCAACAGGTAATATTAACCTGCCGTTCGGCTTCAGTTGTGAAAGAAGATTCTCAGGCAGAGAATCCGGAGCAGCAGAAAGTAGAATTATATCATAGGGGGATTTTTCCGGATACCCGTTATATCCGTTACCACATATAATTTCTGCATTGTTGATGTGAAGTGTTTTTAAAATGGCTTTGCTGCGTTGTGCCAGCACCTTTTCCAGTTCAATGCCAACGACCTGCTTTACCAACAGAGATAAGAGTGCAACAACATAGCCTGAACCGGATCCAATTTCCAGAACCCGGTGTCCGGGTTTAAGTTCTAATGTTTCCAGCATTAGAGCAACCACGTAAGGTTGAGATATTGTCTGTCCAAATCCAATGGAAAGAGCTTGGTCACGATATGCTTTTTCGAGGTCATTTTCCGGTACAAAACAATGACGGGGAATTGTCATAAACGCATCCAAAACACGGAGATCACGAATACCGTAATTCCGAAGAAGTTTTACCATTTTTTCGCGTTTAGTATATTTGCCAAATTTAGCGTACGTAGATATGTTAATGCGTTTCATCTTAAAAATAAAAAAGGAGGAGAATTGTAAAATTTAACGTTTTATTGGGGGTTTTCTGTGGGTTTGTGTTTTCCGTTGATACGTTTTTTCCACCCGTATAATATGTCCTTTGTGTATAACAAGTGTAATATCGATCAGACGTAAACGGGCAAGGGATTGCGGCGACGCTAATACCAATGTCCGGTTGTCTTGTTTAATACTTTTTTGTAATACTTTAACATATTTTTTAACAAAAAAATCATCCAGCGAATCAAATGCCGGATCATCAATGATAATTAATTTGGAATCCTGTAAGAAAACTGTTAATAATTCAATCTTTTTACGGGTTCCGGATGACAGATGTTTCATTTTTTGATTTGCGATAGGTTGTAACGCAAAATCTTCTAACAGTTCCATCACCTTTTTGTATCCAACTGCTGAGGATACCTTTTTTGATTTCATAACATGTAATAATGTTGCCAGCGGTGTATTCTTATATACACGTTCATCCTGGCGTATATAGGTTATTAACCTTTTAACAATTTTACTGGAATATTGTTTTTTCGCTCCTGATTTACCATCAAAATAGATTGTTCCCTCATCAATCTTTTGTTCATGGGCAAAAATGTCGAGCAAAATAGTTTTTCCCGATCCGTTCGGACCTTGAATTTGATATATTAATCCGGGAAATAGTTTTGATGTGTAAATTTCAACCGTTTGGTTGTGTTTTTTTAGCTTAACATTTTCCAGTTGAAGAAGTGGAGTTTGTTCACTCATAGTAATTAGACCTTTCGACGTATTCTCCTCCCTATTTTTCAAAAAGCATGGTAACATACTGTATATTGATTAAAAATAAAAAGTTTTATTGAAAAATATATGATTAGCACAGAGTGTTTATCAAAAAAATACTTTAAGCATTCTTTTACTGCCCGCAAATAATTGAGACACAATCTCAATTATTTGCTTTTATGGATTAAAAATAGTCATTATATTAAATTGATGATGACAAACAGACCACAAGCAGAATCGATTCTATTAAGCGATGCCCAAATAGGTATACGCTACCGCGTTTTACAGGTAACAGCAAAAGGTATTATACGGCAGCGCATGCTGGATATGGGTCTGGTACCGGGTGTTCGGCTTGTTGTAATACGTTTTGCACCTCTTGGAGACCCGATTGAGATACGCATAAACCGTTTTTTTATGAGCCTTCGTAAAGAAGAAGCCAAATACGTATTTGTAGAAGCTATGGGACCTTGCCCTCATCGGCATCCGCGACGATTTAAGAGACATTTTCATGGCAGATTCTAAAACTATTTTTGTTGCCCTGGCAGGCAATCCAAATTCCGGAAAAACATCCATTTTCAACTGTATGGCCGGTGCTAACCAGAAAGTTGGTAATTTTAGTGGTGTTACCGTTGAAAAAGTAGAAGGTACTTTCAGACACAAAGGTTATACCATACGTCTCGTGGATCTTCCCGGTACTTACAGTCTTTCACCTTATAGTCCGGAAGAAAAAGTAGCCCGGGATTTCATCCTCTTTCAAAAACCGGATATGGTCATTAACATTGTTGATGCCACAAATCTGGAACGCAATCTGGTTTTAACCACTCAGATAATGGATTTGGAAGTAGAGCTGCTGGTCGTGATGAATATGATCGATGAGGTGGAAAAGCAAAAAACCCATATTGATTTTGAGCAATTTGAACGTCTTTTTGGCGCCCATGTTATTCCCGTCTCAGCAGTAACAAAATTCGGTATTCCTGATCTTCTGGATCATATTGTAGATATCAAATCAGGAAAAATCGAGACCAAAAAATATAAGCATCATTATACAGAAAAAACCGAAAATTATATCTTTCAATTTATCAACATTATCGAGCAACGGGATTCATGGAAGGACGTTCCCACACGCTGGATGGCAATTAAACTTATAGAGCAGGATCCTGATGTTTTAGCAATGATCAAATCATCTCCATGCCGGGAAGCCATCAACGAGGTGCTCGATTCCGTCTCGGAAGATATACGCAAATTTAATCAAATGGAAACTGATGTCTATCTTGCTGAAGAGCGCACTGCGTTTATTCACGGCGCCCTAAAAGAGACTGTTCGCAATGCGGAAAATGAGGCGGAAACCTTTACAGAAAAAATTGATAATATTTTACTACATCGTTTTTTTGGTATGCCGATATTTTTACTTGTTATGTATGGCATATTTCAGATAACTTTCCGGCTTGGTGAATACCCCATGCAATGGATCAGCGGTTTATTTCAGTTATTAACGCAATTTTTAGATGGGATCATTCCGGCTTCCATTGCCAAATCTATTTTACTTGACGGTATTATTGCGGGAGTGGGCGGTGTGCTTATTTTCCTTCCGAATATTCTTATCCTCTTTTTATGTCTTTCCCTTTTGGAGGCTACCGGATACATGGCCCGGGTTGCATTTGTCATTGATAAACTTATGCATCGGATCGGATTGCACGGAAAATCGTTTATTCCAATGATAACCGGCTTTGGCTGTACTGTGCCGGCATTAATGGCCGTACGAACCCTCCGAAACCGCGGCGATCGCATTACAACTATGATGGTAGTTCCCTTTTTCAGTTGCGGGGCAAAGCTTCCGGTATATACACTTATTATTTCCGCCTTTTTCGCGCCCGCCGCGGCCGGAAATGTGCTTTTTGGTATATATCTTTTTGGTGTTGTCATCGCTTTGATCAGTGCAAAGCTAATAAAATTCACCGTGTTTAAAGGTGAATCAGAACCTTTTGTGATGGAGCTTCCCCCCTACCGTAAACCCTTAGCGCTGACTATGCTCCAACAAACATGGATGCGGGCAATGATGTATATTAAAAAAGCCGGAACTATCATTTTGTTGGCTAGTGTTATTCTATGGTTTGCCGTTAGTTTCCCTAAAAACCCGGAAATACACAATAAATATGAGACCATGCGACTGCAAGAAGGCGTCAATATTGTACAGCTGGACCATCATGAAAAAGCCGAACAACTGCCATACAGCGTAGCAGGGCGCATTGGAATATTTCTGGAACCCATTTCCCGTCCGCTGGGATTTGACTGGCGGTTGAATATTGCCCTGATAAACGGACTGGCGGCAAAGGAGATCGTGGTTTCATCTATGGGGACCATATTCGCTGTAGGTAATGATGAGGGTAATATAAACTCGCTTGCAGAATCACTGCGCAATGATCTTCTTTACTCTAAGGCAGTGGGATTGTCATTTATGGTTTTTGTCCTTCTTTATATTCCCTGTATCGCATCAGTGGCAGTATTTTCCCGTGAAAGCAATTCAATAAAGTGGGCTCTGTTTTTTGTTGTCTATTCGCTCACCGCTGCATGGATATTTTCTTTTCTGGTTTATCAGACCGCCTCACTGTTTGGACTTTAATACAAGGAGGTGATCATGAGTGATCAACATGCTCTTCAGCAGTTTATAGATTTTTTACAAGCAGAAGGTAAAAATATCACCCGGGAACGTCTGGATATTTTTAATGAGGTGCTTCATCAAAAATCTCATTTTCAAATTAAAGATATTATCCAAAAGAAAAGCAATTCTAAGCACCGGATTTCACGAGCAACGGTATATCGCACCATTAAAACCATTGAAGAAGCGGGACTTATTAAATACATCCGCACCATTAATGACGAGAAAATTTATGAGACAGTAAAAGAACACCATGATCACATGATCTGTGAAGTATGCGGAAAGATCATGGAATTTTACGACCGTGATCTGGAAGATCTGCAGAATATAATTTGTAATTCTTATCATTTTACCCCTGTCCGGCATACCATGAAAATTTTTGGGATATGTGAAGGCTGTCAGAAAAAGAAGTAATATACATTGAAATTCTATGCGTATTTATTGACAGCTTGAATTCTTGAGAAGAAAGTTGAGGATTAAAGGCAGAGAGTTTATCCGCAGATTTCACAGATAAGGCTGAGGCTGAAGTTAAGGTTAAGGCTAAGGTTAAGATTAAGATTAAGATTGAGGAAAAGAAGAATTTCTTATCTTTTTAACTTTTATCTTCCTCCTTCGCCAAGGCACAGCCTACGTAGTCAAAGCTACTTTCACCTATGCGTAAAGCTACGGTGAACAGGTCGGCTGTAGTAGGTCTATGGAGGATAAATTTTCCTTTTATCTTTTTCCTTTTATCTTTTATCTTCTTATAGGTTGAGGCTGAGGCTGAGGTTAAGATTAAGGTTAAGGTTGTGCTTTTCATCTTTTCGTTTTTCTCCGCCAGCTGGCGGGCTCCTCCGGAGTTATCTTCTCAACAAATCAACAGATCAACAAATCAACCTATTCATTTCCTGTTTATCAATATACGATTGTGGTGAAATTTTTGTTCTCCCGGAACGGTCACCCCGATTACCAAGACCAAAACAAGTATTATTTTACTAAAATCGGATTTACAGAACGATAATTAGGTATGTAAGGTTTACCGGAGT
>JAUXEL010000081.1 GCA_030620575.1 Fidelibacterota bacterium | reverse complement strand
TTGTGTGAAACAGATTAGAAAATGGAAATTGCATGCTGTCAATAATTTTTTGATGTCATTTCGAACTCTCCTTCACCCCGATTATTCGGGGTGCGAAGCGGGATTACTTTTCTTTGTACAAGCAAAGAAAAGTAAGGAGAAACTTGTTCAACCCCGCTGGGGTTGTTCGGGGAGGGAGTTTTACCCCGGATTGCATCCGGGGTAAAACAATATTGAACCCCTAACGGGGTTCTCGGGGATATATTCACAAATCACTAAGCAACCGCAAAGCGGTTAAAATATAGTTAATACATTACAATTTCCGGATAGTTTAGGTTTTTTCCTTCTAAACCGGATCCTTGGCTTGACCGGAATATCCTACTGCTGGTAATTCTGTTATTTCATTAATATCAGTTTTTGAACTTGGATAGTACCGTTATAAAAAAGTTTACATAAATATATACCACTTGGCATTGATGAAGCATTCCATTGCACGGCATAGTGTCCGGTTTCCTGATGCCGGTTAACCAGGGTAAATACATGTTGTCCGGCAATATTATAAATTGAAAGAAAAACATTCCCATCCGAAGGAATGAAATATTCAATTTGTGTCAACGGATTAAATGGATTCGGATAGGCGTGAGATAATTCACATTCATCAGGATAAATACCAAAAATATCTTCTATGGACACTTCCACATCAGATTCGAATAATTGAATAATTTTTCCCATTAAATCCTGCCGGTCGGCCACATTTGTGATAGTTTCGAAAGGAAATCCCAGGGACACCACTTTCCCGGTGTCAAGAGACGTACCAAAATGACCGATATAAGCGATTCCGGCCCGCGAATATTTTGAGTATAGTAAAATAATCTTTGAACCGTTGATATTGTATATCATGTCGGGATAATCTTCCCGGTAAACTGCCGAAGATCCGCCATAAGTAAAGGAGATTCCTTCGAATTGGGTATCACTTGCACCGTAAACGGATAGATCGTTGGAATCATCTCCCACATATTTTGTTTTTAAATAATTTTGATAAAAGCTGATATCACTTGAAGAACCTTTGTATGACAGATCATAACCAATTTCTGATCCGCTAACGAATAAGCGACCGCCGTTTTCAAGATAGGTTTTTACTATGGCTTGTTCCGGGCTGCTGAATGTTTCGTCAGAAACACTTTCATCACCGCAAAACCACAGAACACAGTCATAATCTGATAATGCAATATCTCCATTGATCACAGCCTGATTATCGCAACTGGTATAGCCCCATGTTTCAGGAAGCGCATCCCCGTAATACGAGGTAAGCGAATGATAAGGTAAATTCCATCCCATGTCCGTAGAGACCCGGTCGTATCCGTCAACGATCAACGCGAATTTATCACCGGGCTTAAAATAATATGTATCTGAAGGATCACCTTCTCTGCCTTTATAGATAGGGACAAGCTTGACAGATCGTGGGCATATACAATCGATTCCCTGAATAGTAATAATCAGGGAGTCAGAGGGATACACCATAAAACGTGTTTCAGCACCTCCATCTATCGTTTCATAGAGAGCAACAGAATCGATATTATTTTGGTAATCCCAAGTGAGAGTCCAATTCCCACCTATTTCAGGAAGGATCGTATTGAGTCTCGGTTGACCCGGCAGATCGTCAACCGCACGAACAGCAGCATCAGCAACAGCTTGCCGGGTGGATGTTACACTGGTATTATCATCAGGGTAAACGCGATTGGTTAACAATACAACAAAAAGCTTTCGGGTTGGATCAAGAAATGCGCTGGTACCGGTGTATCCGGTATGTCCGTAATTCAGATTGGACATCAAAGTTCCCGATGAACTGCCATTGATCCCCCAACCGTATGCGCGGCTGTTGGATTGCGCATGAAGGGTAGTAAATGGAATGATCGTAGTAGAATCTACAAATTGCAACCCGCGATATTTCCCAAAATTCAACATCATCTGACAGAATTTTGCCAGATCACCACTGGTTGAAAACAATCCCGCATTACCGGATAATCCATTTAATCCCGCGGCAAGAGGATCATGCACTGTACCCTGAACGCTACGAGTAGTTGGAAGGCATTCGCTTTTTAGAGAATCCGGGGGTGTGAACATTGTACGCTGTAAATGCATCGGATCGGTGTAAATCTGTTTATAAAACTGCCACATGGGCATGCCGGTTGCTTCTTCAACAACCCGCATGGTCATAATAAAATTCAAGCAGCTATATGTATATGTTCCAATCGACTGGCTCATTGTAATATTATATATTCTGTTCAAAGTTGCCTGGGGTGTTGATTGCGCGGTCGTATAGGCAGGTAAGCCGCTATTATGCAGCAAAAGATGTTTAACTTTAATACTTCCTTTCCCGTTATTATTGAATTCAGGCACCCAATTTTTTACATAATCTTCATCCGATACAAGACCGGAATCAATGCATTTCATCATGCACATAGATGTGGCAAATACCTTTGTTAATGAGGCCAAACCAAAAATAGAAGCGGTATCCACCGGTGTAGCACCTGCATCGTAGGTAAAATGTCCGTAAGCATGATGGTAAAGAATACTATCGGCTGTTCCGATAATAACGGTAGCTCCTGGAAAAATATGGCTCTGAATTGAAGATTCAATCACAGCATCAACTTCAGAAAAGGGGTGAGCCGCCAGTATTGACACAAATAGTATAAAAATTATCAATTTTTTCATTTTGCAATTTCTTTCATATTCTATGGATTAAAAAGTTTTTCATAATGGTTCCTTAGGTAAAAGATAATTTAACCCGTTGTGTGGAACATAAATTCAAGCTACAAATTATCAAAAATACCATAAATAATGTCATCTCGACTAAGTCCGTCAGCTGACGGACGCATGGAGAGATCTCAAAATAATCAAATTAAGTTAAAGATTGTTCTTCTCTTTAATTTCAGTAAAATAATTTGAGATTTCTCCACTTGGCCTGACGGGCGAAGTCCCGACCATTCGGGACGAAGACTGTTCGAAATGACATCAAAAAAGCTATTGACAGCATGCAATTCCCATTCTCTGATCTGTCTCACACAACGGGTTAATTTAACAATTATAAGCTATATTAAATAATTTTTGGATTCAAGTATTAAATGCAACAATTGTCATTTCTAATAAATACATAATCGGGGGTTCTAAATTCAAGACGTAAAGTTGCATGTCTGTGTAACTTAAAACTCATATTAGGAGGTATAATCATTTGCTTCCGCCAAACAATATCACCGGATTTCATGCTTGATAAATAAACTGAATTATGTTAATTTTATACCGGGAAATGAAATATAGATTTAAAAACGATGTATCGGGAGATTTTATGATATCTAAAGAACAAGCCCTGGCGTATCATGCCAAACCTGTCGCCGGTAAAACTTCTATTAAAATAACAAAGAAATGTGAAACTCAGCAAGATCTGAGTCTGGCCTATACGCCCGGTGTTGCAGAACCCTGTTTGGAAATACAAAAGAATCCTGAAGATATTTATACCTATACCAATAAAGGAAATCTGGTAGCGGTAATCTCGAACGGAACCGCGGTACTGGGATTGGGAGATATCGGTGCCGCTGCCGGGAAACCTGTAATGGAGGGGAAGGGAGTACTGTTTAAACGGTTTGCAGATGTTGATGTTTACGATATTGAATTGGATACCAGGGATCCGGATGAAATCATTAATATAGTAAAAAAAATGGAACCCACCTTTGGCGGCATTAATCTGGAAGATATTAAGGCGCCGGAGTGTTTCTATATAGAAGAAACCCTTATTCGGGAAATGAATATTCCGGTTTTTCACGATGATCAACATGGAACCGCTATCATATCAGCAGCGGCAATATTAAATGCCTGCGAAATTCAGGGTAAAAAGTTGAGTGAATGTAAAATTGTCATTTCCGGTGCCGGTGCCGCAGCCATTTCCTGCGCACTGCATTACGAGCGCCTGGGAGCAAAACATGAACATATTATCTTATGCGACAGGAAAGGAGTATTACGAAAAGAACGCGCACATGAACTGGATACTTATAAAAAACTTTTTGCATCTGATACAGAGGACAAAACCTTGGAAAACGCACTTAAAGATGCAGATATTTTTATTGGACTGTCTATAGGTGGTTTAGTAACAACAGAAATGATCAAAGCTATGGCGACGCGCCCTATTTTGTTTCCGATGGCAAACCCAATTCCCGAAATTGCTTATGAAGATGTTATAGCAACCCGTCCCGACGCGGTAGTGGGTACCGGTCGTTCAGATTATCCAAATCAGGTAAATAATGTTCTGGGTTTTCCCTTTATTTTCCGTGGTGCGCTGGATGTACACGCCTCAAGTATCAATGAAGAAATGAAAGTGGCAGCTACCATGGCATTAACCCGTCTGGCAAAAGAACCCTGCCTGAAAGAAGTCGAAAAGGCATATGGTGGACAGCATTATGAATTTGGACCCGATTATGTTATCCCTAAACCCTTTGATCCGCGTGTTTTTGTTTGGGAATCGTATGCTGTAGCTGAGGCCGCGATCAATACAGGTGTTGCGCGCAGACAGATAAACTTAAATACATACAAACAGCAGCTGGAAAAGCGTTTATTGAAAATGCGTTAACTAATATATGTTACACAAATAATAAATAAGCACATATAACCCGGAGAAAAAGGATAGAAATAAAATTCTGTTAATTATGATAAAATCTTATTATAATGAAAAACATAAAATAATTACTTCTTGAAAAATATTATCGATAAAAAATATCGCTTCATGAAGCAGAAAGAGAGATGTCACGGTGTATGATAAAATGAATAATTCACGCATTGCTCACCCTTATTTGTACTTTATTTTAGTAATTCTTTTTTCAAGCTTTTTCGGACTGCTGTTTGCCAATACACCAATAAACTCTACAATTTATTCAAACAATAATGGATTTGATCAGGATCAATGTAAACACATCCTGATCTTGAATTCCTACCACCAGGGATATCCATGGACAGACGGGATCATTAAAGGAATTCTTAAAACTTTTCAAAAGGAAAAAATAAACGCTGAAATACATATAGGAAATCTTGATACAAAGCGCATTGTTAACCCGGAATTTTGGCGTACGGCCCTAATGCATAAATTAAAATCCTATCCACCCGATTATCTTGATTTAATTATTGTATCAGATGATAACGCACTAAATACCCTGTATGATATTGGACATGAATATCACCGTGTTCCTACTGTATATTGCGGTATTAGCAGTGATCCGGAAGAAATGAAAAAAATATGCTCTATATTTACGGGTGTAAGAGAATATTTACCCATTGATTCCAATATTGAATTAGGATTGAAACTTTTTCCCAATACGAAACATATTGCCATTGTTACAGATAACTCCCCAACCGGTATATCCCATCGGAAAGAAGCTGAAAAAATTATTCAGGAAATGGATTTACAAGATATTGATATTATATGGCTTGATGGAACAAGCGGATTAACAACTCTGGAACTGGTAAATAGGTTAAAAACATTACCGGAACACAGCATTGTTATTTTTTCTATTTGGCAGATAGGCGGCAATGAGCGTTACCGGAAATCACAAATATATTACCCAATGTTTTCCGAAGCATGTAATGCCCCCATTTTTATCAATACTGATGTTGGCCTTGGCAGTGGATTTCTCGGAGGTAAAATGTCAGTTTCTGAAATCCAGGGACAGCTTGCGGCGGAATTGGGTATTCGGCTGTTATCGGGTGAATTACTTGAAAATGTTAAGCCGATCGATGATAAAAATGAATATTATTTTGATTGGAAGCAGTTAAAGCACTGGGGTATAAATAAGCGCATGTTGCCGAAAGAAGCAACGATCATTAATCGTCCTTTGACTATTTATCGTCAATATAAGGGATTTTTTTGGATAACATTGGGGTTGATTCTCCTTCTATCTATTATGTTCTGGGTGTTATTTATATACCATTTTCGCTACCGGCACTTTGCAAAACAGCGGAACAAACTGATTCAGGAGACAAAAGATCTTGCAAACCGCTATCATATTTTATTTGAGAAATCCAATAATGCCGTAATGCTTTTCCACTTTGATTCAGGAAATATATTGGAAGTTAACGAGAAAGTCTGTGAATTATTTAATTATACCACTGAAGAACTTAAGGCCAGATCATTGATGGACTATTTTGATAATTATGAGCAGATGAAGAAAAATGCCAAGGAATTAATAGCCGCACCCTTTGAAATGGAATTAAAGAGACACGATGAATCAACTTTCTATGCACAGATCATTATGAATGTATTGGAAGAAGAAGACAATACCTTTGTTTATGCCATAATATACGATATCTCTGTCCGTAAACAGCAGGAAAAAGAATTGATTCTTGCCAAAGAAAAAGCCGAAGAATCCGATCGGCTGAAATTGGCGTTTATTTCGAATATCAGCCATGAGATCCGGACTCCCTTAAATGGTATTATCGGATTTTCAAATCTTCTTGGCCGCGAAAACCTCATGCCGGAAGACAAGCGGAAATATATCTCGTTTATTAATGAAAATAACGATACGCTTTTAAAACTCATCAATGATATTCTTGAAATATCAAAAATTGAAACCGATACAGTTCCCGATTATCCGGAGGCATGTAATTTAAATGAACTCTGTCAAAATATAATTAATAAAGAACGCGTTGATCTACCGATCACTGTTGATCTTCAGCTTGCGGATGTCACGAATATCAATGTACAAGTGGATAAAACAAAATTAACACAGGTGTTGTCAAATCTGATCTCCAATGCTAAAAAATTCACACAAGAAGGAAAGATCATTATTGGTTATGGTGTTAAACGGGACATGATAGAATTTTTCATCAAAGATACAGGTATCGGAATTCCCAAAGACATGCATGAAATAGTTTTTGAGCGCTTTACTCAAATAGATCCGTATTCTAAAGGTACCGGTTTAGGCCTGGCGATATCCAGGGCAATAGTCAACAAAATGGGTGGCAAGATTTGGCTTCAATCTCAAGAAAATAAGGGAACAACGTTCTTCTTTACCTTTAAGTATAAAAAAGCGAAAATTGATATTCATGAAATTGAACCGATCAATAAATTAAAATCAGGTGAAAATACTATTGATAAGAAAAACAGATTCAAAATTGTGCTTATTGCTGAAGACAATGAAAGCGATTTTGTTTTACTGAATGTTGTTTTAACCGGGAAGTATAAAATTATCCGTACTACGACAGGGGAAGAAACTGTTGCATATTATAAAAAATATCATCCGGATATTATTCTCATGGATATGAAAATATGCAAGAAGAAAAACTATGATGCTATCAGGATTATCAAAAAGCTGTCAAAAAATATTCCCGTTATTGTTCTTACAAGCAATGCACTTGCAGAAGATCATGCTTTGATCGAAAAAGCAGGTTGTGATGAATATTTATCAAAACCCATTAATATTAAATTATTACTGGAATTGTTAGAAGGGCATCTCAAAAAAACCGTATCATAACTCGTTGTATGAAACAGATTAGAAAATGGGAATCGCATGTTGTCAATAGCTTTTTTGATGTCATTTCGAACTCTCCTTCACCTTGATTATTCGGGACAGGGTGACGCATTGGGAGATGATTTATTTGT
>JAUXEL010000013.1 GCA_030620575.1 Fidelibacterota bacterium | reverse complement strand
TCATCGCGGACATCGTCTATGGTTTTTCCCTGTTTGCGGTCTACAATCTTAATAATATGATATCCGTAGGGGGTCTCAACGGGATCGCTGATGGTACCAATGGGAAGTGTAAAGCTTGCATCTTCAAAGGTTTGCCCCGTGCGGCCGCGAGGAAAATCCGCATATAATCCGCCATTGTTTTTTGAACCCGGATCTTCGCTGTATTCAGATGCCAATTTTATAAAATCTTCTCCGGCGCGAGCACGTTTTAATACATCTTCTGTCAGTTGCTTTACTTCGATTTTTTCTTCTTCGGACTTACCTTGTGTCATAAACAGGATATGGCGCACTGATGCGGTTTCCTGACTATATTGTCCTTTGTTTTCTTCATAATAATTTCTAATGTCTTCCCCGGAAACATTGATATCCACACCGGCAAGGGCAACTTCATCAATATACTTCATGATAAGCATGTTTTTTCTCGTATCCTCGCGAACAAAATCAAGATCTACCTGCTGTAATTTTAATTGTTCAAGAAATGCCTCTTTGCCGCCATTGGGGGCATACAGGTTTTTTTCGATAAAAGCGTCAATGCTGTCTTTTGAAATGCTTAATCCCTGATGTTTTGCTTCTTCAAGCAAAATGTCCTGTTGGGCTTTCAGGGTAACCACCTGCATTAAAAAAGCTTCAATGCGTGCCGGTTCAACATTATTCATGATGTTTACGTCGCCACGCATACCCTGATATACATTTTCCATGATATCTAAATTTGTGATTTCAAATTTGTTGGTCGTGGCCAGCACAACTGTTGTGTCCGGTTTCATGTACGAGATCTTCTCGCCCATAACGTTAAAAAAGTCACGCTGTTCCGGGCTAAGCTCGGGCTTGTCACTACAACCTGTAAACATCATCGCTGCTGCAACCATAATAAGTAAAGTCCTTTTCATTAAATTATCCTTTCTATTGATTAACATATTCTATTTTCATGTCGTAATCCCATTGATCAAAATACAAATTTCCGCCTTTCCACTCTACTTCGCCACGTTGAAAATCATTGGTTTCGCTGCGCATATGGTGTTTTTCGGGAAAAAGCGGCATTGCGTAATCGTCATTTATAATCAGGCGATAGGCATCCATTCCGCCAAGGTAGAACCAATGTACATCTTCATTTTTAGAATTTATAAGGCCGAAAGATTGGTCGACCGGAACCCAGCCGGGGCCTTCGAAATAAATTTCACACCAGTCGTGCAAATTTTTGCTTCCCGGGTGTAACATCCACCCGCTCTGCCAGCGCGCAGGAATTCCGTTATAGCGCGCAAGGGCCATGAACAACAGGGTAACCTGCCCGCAATCGCCGTGTTTATTTTCAATCACATATTCCGGAATATTCTCAATCGTAGAATATTCGCGGGCGCTTGCCCATGGATATGTATCATTAACATACTTAAATATTTTTTTTGCGGCAATATAGGGGGCTGTTTCATTCCCAACTATTTTTTCTGAAAGAGCTTTCACTGCGGGTGAAAACCGGATATGTGGATATCTTTCCGCGGTATACTTTTGATACAGCCGTGTATCTTTATTGTATGGTAGAATATCCGTATTTTTTAAATCAAACCATTGCGGACGCATAATTGCCGAAAATGTAATTTCAAATACCGTTGGTTTTCCTTCAATTGCCGGTTTTTGCATATAAACCGTACGTTGCAGATGTTGGTTTGATGCCAATACATAATCAGAGCAATTGGCGGAAAGTAGTTCTATTTTTGTTTGCCTTACATTTCCTTCCCGCGGAAAGGGAAGCCAGCAACGAACAATTTCACCGCCGGGAACAGCATCTGCGTCAACAGTAAGCGTATAGCTGAACTTCATATGAACCGGTTTTCCGGTAATATCCTTCTGTGTTTTTAGGTCTTTAATTATTTCGGGGGTATTTTGTCCAATAAATATGTTTAATGGGCTCTTTTTTTCACCATCAATGCTAATTTTACGTTGTTTTGCCTCGCCATTGATCCGGAAAAGGTTTTCTGCCGCCCGTACAAAATAACGATCTTGTCCGTTAATAGTCATTTTCTCAAGAGATTTTTCATCTTCCCATGCCGCTAATTGTTCCGCAGTCACATCGGGGTAATATTGTTTAATAAATGGTAAAATATCTTCCCGGGATTTATTGAAATCCTGTTCTATGCGCCACATACGCTCTTTTTGATTTTCAAGCTCAATGTACCGCATTGGATTAGATGTGTTGGATATAATTTCCCGATTAATGCGTTTTTTCGCCATTTTAAACTGCCCTTTGTTGATATTTTCCTCTATCGGCTTACAGCCGACAATCAGCAAAACAAAGAATAGAAACACAAGCTTTTTCTTTACATATCTCATGATATGTTCCTATTTTTTTTCAATCATTTCCAAATTGGCGCGGGGCAGAAGTACTTCTTTTCCGGTTTCATATATTTTAACTTTTGCTACGCGGGCGAAGGAGCCTGATTCCAGTCTCTGTAATTCATGCGGCAGTTCGGTCACCTCTCCCAGCATACCGAAATAGGGTACGCGAATAACACGAACTTCTGTTCCGGGCTCTATTCCGGACAGGTCTGCCTTTTTGTCTTTCAGTTCTTTTTCACCTTCAAGCGGAACAATAATTTCCGGACGGATAACACCCGCACGAATTTGCGTTGCGCCATTAACAGACACCATTTTCCCTTCGTGAGATTTCAGCAAATCAAATGTCTGCTGTGCCATATGTACTTTACCAAATCCTTCGGTGATGATCAGAGTTGTTTTTATTTCTTCCTGACCGGTAATGGCAACGCCAAGATCATAGCCAAGTATCTTTTTAATGTCAATATAATTAAACCCGCCAACAACTACGCCGATTGCACCCATCCGCTGGGCTTTCATAAAAGCTTTATGGGTGAGAAATGAACCGCCGACCAATACTTTGCCTTTACAGTCTTCAGTAATCAAATCTTCGTTTATTGTAGTTTTTGTGTTTTTTGTTAATATCTTTATTTCACCCCGTCGTTCGCCGCCGATACCAAAAATTCCCTGAACAAAAGATGCAACGGTGCTAACTTCTACTCCCTCATCGGGAATAATCTCCGTGACTTTTCCATTGATATACGCTTGTACGGAAACGGGGACGGGGGCTTCGCGAATAATGGCTTGCCCGGTAATACTTGAAATTGTTTCCAGAACTCCACTTGCGGGGGAAATGGCTTTGGTTTTAAACAAGCCAAAAATACCCGGAGTTTCGGCAATTATATCTCCTTTTTCAAGGGTGTCGCCCGGTTTCTTAAGAAGTATTTCAATGATTTCACTGGCTTCGAGGTTTAGCATGTTTGCCAGGTTTACCGGAACAACATTTCCCGGTAAATCTGTCGTTGCAACTATATCTTCTGCTTTGACTTCTTGATTTAATTTAACAATAACGTCGCCTTTTAGTGGAAGTCGCCGTGTTTTATGTACAATGGTTTTGGGGATCACTTTGAGTCCCGGTGTATATGCGTGTGCCATGCGTTCTCCTTTTTTTATTATAAATATTGAAGGTTTGACTTCAATTATTTATCCTCAAATTCTTTAATTGCCGTACTCCATTCCTGGAGTTTTTTTACGCGTTCTTCCGGATTTTCCGGAAGGACAAAGGGGCGGCGTCCCCGGGCGTCGATAATAATTCCGACTAAACCGCCGTAAATGACTGTTTTTACTGTCTGTCCGGGACCGGCACCGACATTTACGCCTCGTGCGGGGATAATTTCTGCCATGATTTCTTCGTACGGAGCTTCAAATAGCTCCATTTCACCAAGAGTGTATGATTTGTCAACTGCTGTTCCGTCCGGTAAAGTAAAGCGGATATGCATATATTCTTTTCCCGGCCTGACCTGTCCGGCGGGAGCAACACAAGTACCCAAGCGCAGCAAGCAGTCTTTGTTGAATACTTCTGTTGCTGCTTTTTCGTGTACATCTGCCAATACCCCCAATTGCGGCATCATAAAAATAGAATCTACCGCGATTTGGGTAATTCCTTCCGGTAGAAAGGAGTCAATTACCATTCTGGCGGCCTGGTGCCGGCGCGGTGCGTGTGAAAGTACGCCACCGGACCCGACCAAAATATCAAGGTCCATCATGTTAACCAGGGTTTCACCGGATGTTGATTGGTCAAATGTATCGGAAATGGTACGCTCTTTTTGTACGCCTTTTAAGCCAACGGCAAATTCTTTATGTTGAATAAAGGACAGGCGAAGCGCTTCCCGCGCGATGGCTTGTTCGATTTTTAATTCTTCCAGCGACTGCGGGATGGTGGTTGGGCGAATCATTTTATTTCCAATGCGATTCCGCAAATCAATTTCATCAATTTCAAACGGTATCCAGCGTAAAATATTAGGAAGGCTGGCCGATGCTAACACGTTGGAAATTGAATAGCTCATTCCAAGATTGGCGCTGACGGTTCTGTTAAATATCGGCGTGTCCTTTTCGAGATCTTTAAAAACCGAAAATACATCCGTGGTCGCTCCGCCTATGTCAACACCCAGTACGGTGATTTTCTCTTTCTTTGCAATAACTTGCATAATTTCACCAACGGCGCCGGGGGTTGGCATAATTGGTGCATCGGTCATATCCATTAATTTTTTATATCCGGGCGCTTGCGCCATAACATGTTCCATAAAAAGATCGTGGATCTTGTCGCGGGCAGGACCAAGGTTTTCCCGCTCCAATATTGGGCGGAGATTTGGAACAACGCTTAGATCGGAAACTTTTCCGAGATTTTTTTTAATTTGTTCGGATGCTTTTTTATTCCCCGCATAAATAATCGGGATTTTATAATTAATGCCCAAGCGGGGCTTGGGGTTAGAGGCTTTTAAAAGCTCCGACATTTCTACAACACTTTTTATATTCCCGGAATCCGTTCCCCCCGATAATAAAATCATGTCCGGACGAAGGTGCCGGATTCGTTTGATTTTTTCATGCGGAAGGCGACCATCGTTGGAGGCAAGAACATCCATTACAATCGCTCCGGCTCCAAGGGCTGCCCGTTCTGCGGATTCTGCACTCATTGCCTTTACAATTCCCGAAACAACCATTTGTAAACCGCCACCGGCAGAACTTGTCGATATATATATATCAACGCCTTTGTCTCCCTTTTGTGGTGTGACGATCTTATCGCCCTCTAAGATTTGTCGACCACGAAGTTCTTCCACTTCCTTTGCGGCATTCAAAACGCCTTTTGTAACATCCTCAAAAGGAGCCTCAACCGTTGTTGGCGCTTCTCCGCGAACAACAAGCCTGTATTCGTCGCCCTGTTTTTCAATCAGGATGGCTTTGGTTGTGGTGCTGCCGCAGTCCGTTGCAAGAATTGATTTAATCGCTTCCAGTTTCATAGGGTCCTCATTTTTTTCTTTATCGCTTGATAATTGTTTTTATATTTTATTTGTTTTTTCAAGCCCAGCATTAAATTTATGCTTTTTTATGAAAAAAACCACCTTAAATGAAAAATTTTATATAAACATACATCCAGTACAGGGGCGCAACAACGGCGAGAGAGTCAAAGCGGTCTAAAAAACCACCGTGTGCCAATAAAAATTTTGAAGAATCTTTTACGCCGATTTCACGTTTAATTTTGGATTCTACCAAGTCGCCCATCTGTCCCAAAACCCCCGCAAAGATGGCTATCGCCAAGTAATCAAATACGTGAAAAAGCGGTACAAAATCAATCCACCATAGAAGGAACATAGAAAGGGCGCAAAAAACCATGCCGCCAATAGCTCCCTCAATGGTTTTTTTCGGGCTTACGGATAGAAACAGGGGGTGTTTGCCAAATTTCTTGCCAATATAAAATGCCGCAATATCTGTCGAATACACGCCGACAATAAGAGCAATAACGATATTTCTGGAAAAAATATCGGCTTCCTGGCCTGCCACATTAATGTTGCGAAGCAGTATCATCGTCCCCAAACAAAGTCCCGGGTAAATAATAGATCCAAGACCCACAAATGACATTTCGATGTGTCTGGCTCTTTTGTAAAACAAAAGACTCATGTTTGTAAAAATTGCGGTAAACAATAAAATTATAAGAACAATATCGAGTCGCCAAAAATACATTGCAAGCAAGCATGCGGGCGTCATAACCAGAGCAAGAATCATGAGTACCCGAGGGGGGTAAGATATCATTTCTAAAAGCTCATACACTGAAAATGCCGCAATTATGCTGATAATAATTAAAAACCACACACCTCCTAACCATGCCGCGAGCAGAATGATCGGTGTGCCAAGAAATCCAATTAACAATCTTTGTTTGTGTGATTTTTCCATACAATTTATCCAGAGGTGAAATATAGAAAATAAAAGCGCATTAATAAATAATTTTATATGATATTTTTGTGTTTAGAAAATTTCGATAATGTGAATATTCTCTTTTTTTGTATCAATACCGTGTCGGCGTAAATCGTTAAGATCGGTGGTGGTTATAAGTGTTTGTTTTTTTCTCATTACTTTTTTAATAATATGCCGGCTGTTGTTTATGTCCAATTCGGCAAAAAGATCATCAAACAAATATATGGGTTCTTCCCCTTGTATTGACCTAATAATATCGCCTTCGGCGAGTTTCAGAAGAACCATCCACATTTTGTGCTCCCCTTGAGAAGCATAATGGATCAGTGGAATATCGTTGCGATAAAAAGTATATTTATCATAATTGGGGCCCCATAGGGTTCTGCGCAATATAATTTCTTTATCTATGTTTTTTTGTGTTTGTTCGATATGGGTGATTTGAAAATCCGTTTCTATTTCTGCGGTTAGCGAGGGTTTATAGTTGATCCGCGCTGTGATATCCCCGGAAAAAATGGAAGCATATATTTTTTCCAAGTGGGTGTTAAATAAATCGATTAGTTCCCGCCGCGCAGAGACGATGCGGAACATAATCGGCGAAAGCTGCCGGTCGTACACTTCAAGCTGCCCGGTATAATGGTACTGTTTTAATTCGGCAAGGTGTTTTAAATATGCGTTGCGGTTTTTCAAGAGTTTTCGATAGTTTATCATATTTTGTAAATATTGCCTGGAAATTTGAGAAATAAAGCGGTCAAAATAAATGCGACGCTCCACGCCGGGACCCGATGTTACGCGAAAATCTTCCGGTGACAGAAATACCATGGGAAATGAGCCAATAACATCTGACATGCGCGTCATCGTTTCTTCGTCAAAAATAAACCGTTTTCCTTTCTGTTTGAGAAAATTTCCTTGCGCGTGAACATATTTAGCTTGATTCCATTCTGTTTGGATTTGGAAATAATCCCTGCCAATTTGGATCATATCCACATCGGTGGGCGCTTTGAATGATTTTGTAAAATTCATATAATAGATTGCTTCCAGAAGGGACGTTTTTCCAACGCCGTTCTTTCCAAGAAGAATATTGATTCCGGGAAATAATTGAATGGATTTTTCGTTAAAAATTCTAAATTGTTTTACCGTTAGCTTTTTAATCATTGTCGCTTATTGTTTTTAATAATTTTTATGTGTTTCGCGCCAAATAAATGTTTTTTTAATATATCCACTTTGCGGCTTTTTTACACCCGATATTTTAACAATATTTTTTATTTCGATTATTTTAATGAAAACCGTGTTTCAAGTCCCAGTGCAAAAATAAATGGCGCGTAATTGTTTATTGCCGAAAATTGTGAATCCGAAAAACCCGCCTGGGCATTGATCTTGAATTTTTCCGGCCCCAGCGCTAAAAACAAAATAGGTTCAAAAAAAGTATCAATATATTGATCGCCGGTAATCGATCCGTTCACTTTTGTGCGGTAGGCGTTTACAAAAGCTTCGCGAACCGCCAATCCAATATTAAAATATTTCGAGCGGAAACCAATGTCAAGTTGAGCGTAAACTTTGTGATAATTTGTTGTGCGCAAATAATCTGTTTCTGTTTTTCTTGAAAAGGCGGTTCCCAGTCCACTGCCGAGATATCCCTCAAAAACAAATCGCTCGGAAAGGGGCTTGTAAAATCCAATTGCGCCTTCGCAATAATATTGCCCGCTATTGTGTGCAATGCCAAACTCGGTGCCCGTTACGTCCAAAAGATTTGCATTTACCTGCACGGCAAACCAATTGTTCAGCGCATATGCAGATCGAATATCGCCACCAAGATCTTTAACTCCCAAGGCGAGTTGTGTTTCGCCTTTTTCTTTAAAAAGGGGCGCATTCGCGCCGTTTGGATAATAAATAAAAGATGTACAGGAAAAGAAAAGTGGTATTATTAACAGAAGTATGAGAGCTTTTTTCACACAATTTCTTAATGTTTATTTGCTGTTGTTACATTAAGCGGATCGGCATAAGTAAAAAGAGGATTTCCTCATCCGGTAATTGTTCTGTGGGAAAAAACAATCCGGCCATCATGGCGTTTTTTAAATTTATTTCTACCGTATCTCCATCTATGTGCCGGATAAGCTCTCGTAAATAATCGGAATTGTAGCCTATTGTGAAGTCTTCATCTTTATACTCTAAAGAAATGCTCTCTTTTGCCGTTGACGCTGTTTCAATGTCTTCTGCTTTAATTAGTGCACTATTGTGTGAAAAAGACAGTGAGATTTGCCGTGTGTTTTTGCTTGCAAAGATTCCAACGCGCTTAACAGCTGAAAGCAGAGGGTCTATTTTAACAAAGATTTTTTTGCTGTTTTCGGCTGGGATCACGCTTTCATAATCCGGAAAACGTTCTTCGATGATGCGGGAATATATGGTTGTGTCCTGAAGTTCTAACATTACATGGTTGCTGCCAATGCGCAGAGTTACAAAATCTACGTTCTTTAAGCTGCTTACGCTCAAATTTAAAAATTTTGGAGGAATAATAATGTCCTTTATGTCTTCCGCTCCCTGAAATTCTTTTAGGGTATATTTAACGAGACGGTGTCCGTCTGTGGATACGGCCCTTAACTCGTTTTCAAAAAACTGAAAGAGTACGCCGTTTAGGGCAACCTTCATTTCGTCGCGACTAACGGCAAAACCTGTTTTTTCAACAATGCGTCTAAATTTTTCAGCTTGAAGTGTAATTACCTTGCTATCGTCAACAATGGGCTCTGTGGGAAATTCCATTGCCGGATGTCCCATTATTTTATATTCTCCGCCTTCTTCTGTTGTTATGATAACTTGTTCATCTTCTATGTGGAAGTGTAGTTGTGTATCTGGAAGTTCATTCGTGATTTCTTTAATTATTTTACTGGGGATTGCAATAGCCCCCTCTTCTTCCGTGATTACATTACAGCTTGCGGACATGGTGATTTCCAGATCTGTGGACCGCATTTTAAGCGTGTTGTCTTTTACGGTAAAAAGAATACTACTAAGAATGGGTAATGTGGAGCGAATGGGTGTTACATTGGATACCTTCTGTAACACGAGAAAAAAATCTTGTTTTGAAACAGTAAATTTCATTGAGCACCTCTGACACTTATTTTTTTACGTTATTTAATTTAATATCTTTTTCTTTTAAATACATAGTAATTTTATTAATCCTGTGAATTAAGTGAACACTATTTCAATTACCCTTAAAATTAATTACTTATGCGCTTCTTATAATGTGGAGAAGTATATAATAATTGTGGAGAAGCGCGCTTGTAAACACAAAGAGACAGCAAAAGCCGAAGGACCGTCCAAATTATTCATATTTTAGAACTTTATTTCCACATAATATTTACTATATAATTTATCCATCCAAGCGTTCCAAAACAAAGATTGTTTTTCATTTAACGCCATGTTTTCCAGGATTGGATAATGTGTCTGAAGGGTAATTTTTTCAGCGTTTAAGTGTTTATTTAAACGCAAAATATGAAAACCATACTGTGTTGCAAAGGGCATAGAGATATCCCCGGGGCTTAGGTTTCCGGAAATTTCACCAAACTCTGGAATCTGTAATGATTCAATAGCAAACTCCCCCAAATACCCGCCGTTTAGTTCAGCGTCAGGATCTTCGCTGTATTTTCGCGCAAAAGACTCAAAATTACCTCGCTCTATAATACTATCACGAATTGTGGATAACAGGTTAATAACATATTCATTATCATCTTCACTGGTTTGAATTGTGGTAAGAATATGCCGAACATGAATAAGTTCGCCACGCTTTTCAACAGATTGAATCAGGTGATAGCCAAATTGCGTTTCAACGGGCTCGGATAATTCGCCAGGCTCAAGAGAGTGCGCGGCCTTTTCAAACTCAAGAACAAACGTACCTTTGGGCATAAACCCCAAATCACCACCGTCTTCGGCTGATCCGGGATCTTGAGAATATTCCCGTGCCGCGTCTTCAAAAGATATTTTACCGTCAAGAATGTCATTCCGAATAGACATTAAATGTTCATACGTTTGCTGTTTTGAGACTGGAGAGGGTTTTTCCGTGATCAATATATGGTTGACATCAATACGCTCCGGAAGGTCGGGAAGCGAATCCTTGTTGGTTTCATAATATTTTACTACTTCGGGACGGGAGATTTTAATTTTGGAAAATTTTTCACTTTGTAATTGTTGGGAGACCATGGAACTTTTTATCCGCTCATATAAAAGCTCACGAATTTTTTTCATGGGTGTATCAAAATACATTTCCAACATTTCTTTTGAGCCGGCCATTTGAACATAGTTTTCAATTTGCTGATTTAATGTAGTCTCAACGTTGCGTTCGCTTACCTCAATGGAATCATCTTCCGCCTGAAGCAAGATAATTTTAGAATTTATCAGCTCTTTTAATGCATCTTGCTGAATAGAAACGAACAGGTCGGGATTTTGATAAATATCGACCCCGCTTTGCTGTGATATTTCAAAAGCAAATTGATTAACTTCGGAATATAAAATAATATTTTCTCCAACAATGGCCGCAATACCGTCAATCAACTGTTGAGCGGGAAGCACCACACCGGAGGCAAGTAGCATAAAACTAATCAGGTATTTCGAAAATTTTGACATTAAAATATTCCTTTAGCTCTTTTTGAGTTTGTTGAGAGGCGTTGAGATATGCCTCGATTTGTAACCGTTGAATGATCTCCCCCCGAACATGTTCCACCCGAACAAGCGAATTTTCAGGGTATCGCCCAATAACCGAAACAACATAATATTTCTCTCGAACCAAAACCGGCCCGATAAACGCGGATGTGTTTTTCGCGAACAACAGCTTGTCAAGCGGGCCTACGTACTCCCCTTTTTTTACAAGCTCCACTGCGGGTGGCAAGGCGGGGCGTTGTGCCTTTTTTAGCGTATTTAACACATCAGTCGCAGCGTTTTTATTGTTGCTTGTGTACATTTCAACAAAGACGGCATCAACGGATATAATAAATTCATTCTGATGGTCACTATAATATTTAAGGACATCATTTTCAGTTATCATAATATGTTGCCGAATATACTGATCACAATATTCCTTAATAATCAATTCCCGGCGGTATTCCCGCAGATGCCCCCTGATTGTTTGATTAGAGCGAACGTGTTTTTTTGCATGTCGATACCAGATTTCACGATTAATCCAGTTACCAACATACTGCTCTTTTTCGGCGCGACTTGCACCGACACCAAGAACATCATCAACTTCCGATAATCGCAAGACGCGCAAATTTACTCGTGCTAAAACCGGATTGCCATTAAAGGGCAGATATTCACACCCCGCGAAAAACACAAATAACAACACCAGGGCAACGACATGTCTTATTTTATAAACGATGGGTTCACCTTTACGCGATACATTTTTCGTAACATAGCTTTTTGAGAGGCTCTTTTTTCCGCCATATAATGGCTCCGGTAATCCGTTAAGAGCCGGTAATTAATTTGCAGTACGCTTCTATAGCTTTCGGGAATGTATTTTATTCGCCGAATAACGGAATAATTTTTTCCTATTTTAAAAGGACCCGATATTTCACCGTCAGTCATATTAAAAGCCGCGAGCCCCATTTCCCCATACTGATGTTTTTTGACCGGAGGAATCAATCCACCGCTTTTTCTTCCAATATTCCGTTTACTGTATTCCGAGGCAAGATCCGCCATGCTTTCCCCTGCTTTTGCACGCTTAAACAGACCCACTGCAAAAGTGGAATCATCAACAAGCACCTCCCGAACCTGGACGGCTGCTTCATTAACATATAATTCGCCTTTTTGTTCTTCATAAAACAGGGTAAGACTTTTTTTATCCGGGTTGATCAGTTCAAACACATAGCGCTTGTCAAACAAGCTTGCGGATGTTTTTGCAAGGTACACGCGGCGAGACTGCCGAAAATCATCTAATTTGTTCCAACCGTGTTCGTATGTAGCGTTATACAACAAAAATCCAATTCTGTTTTGTTCAATAAAGCTTATAAAAGAATCTTCACTTGTAAAGCGCGGCGGCACCTGCAAGCTGATAACTTTCAGAAATTGATGTATCCAGGCTTTATCGATAGGAGCATCTCCGATGTGTCCAACGGTTAACGTGTCATCAAAAATTTCAAGAATATCATACGCGGTGAATTGTTTGGAATAAAACACATTTTGAGAAAGACGGGAAAAACGATCAATAAAATCAGTTAGCAACGAATCATTAAACACAACAGGATTCGCGAGAGCAAGAGAATCGAAAACGGCCTGTTCCCGCCGCATGAAGCGATTTCTCCAGCGATTAAATGCGATCTCGTACAATTCTTCTTCCATCTCTTCAAAAGGTGCGACCTGAAGTTCCTTGCGTTCATTCATTTTGATAATATGAAAACCGAAGATCGTTTCCACCGGATCGGAAATCTCGCCCGGCTCAAGATAGAAAGCGACATCTTCAAAAGGATCAACCCAGCGACCGGAATTTCCCCAGCCAAGGGCGCCGCCGTTTTTTTCACCGGGGGTGTCATCGGAATAAGTATTTGCCATCTCTTGAAAATTGTCAACAGTTACCTTTTCGGCGATTTCTTTTACAAGTACTTCCGCCTCTTCGCGATTACGTTCATTTAATTTTCGCCGGCCATCGTAAGCAATTAAAATATGACTGATGTTAATTTGATATTTAAGCTGATGATATAAGTTTTGTTTTGCTTTCGGCGATAATACATAATCAACGATCAATCGATTATAAGCCAGGTTTGCCAATTCCCGTATTTCCCATACTCGTATTTCCCACTTTACATTACCGGAATCTAAATCACCATGATCTTCTAAATAATAGCGCGCAAGATAATCATCACACAAAATTTCAATTTGCCGTTCTTTTTCTTCCGGCGTCATGGCGAAAAAATTGGCCTCGGGAACATATCTAAAAAGTTCATTTTTGTGAATTTTCTGTCCGTTCACCGCGGCGATATCATTGTCGGATAAAATGACACAGGAAGACAACAACAACACAATCCCCAAAAACAAATAAGCTAATCGCTTCATACATTACTCCATTATTTTTTCAACGAAATTTAACACACAGGAAGCCAAAAAAAAATGTTTTTTAATTTACAGGCACAGAATCCAAAGTATTGGAAAATGTTCCCCCGTAAAACAATTTTAAAAATTTATCATCTACCCTTGCCATAAGATGTTTTTTTGAGATAAATTCAATCGGAATATGATGTTGGTTGCAAAGATGAAGAAATTTACCGGCAGCCCGCTGTAAAATACCAACAGGAGCATTTTTCACAAAAGAGACGATAAGCCCCGTATCTTTACGCAGGAGTGTTTCTATGTAATACGGTTTAAGCCAAAGAGAAAGCCGGGCGTCACGAAACAGATTTTCAGCTTCTTCGGGAAGCACCCCGAATCGGTCGCGGCAGGACGCCGCAAGATATTCTATATGTCGAAGAGCTTTAGTATGATCGGCAATATCAGAAAGCGCACCGCCAAGCTCCCGATAAAAGGAAATCCGGATATCTTTATTATTAATGTATGTTTCCGGCAAATAGGCGGGGTGATCAAGTTGAATATCTGCGCCCTCCCGCCGCGGTGGTATTGCCCCGTCTGTTGATGATTTCAGCGCTTCAACCTCTTCCGCAAACATACGGTTATAATATGCAAACCCCATCCTGTTAATGTGGCCGCTTTGCTCAACGCCAAATAAGTTTCCGGCACCCCGTATTTCCAGATCCCGCATGGCGATTTGGTAGCCGGAACCGAGATCGGTATAATATTCCAGAGTCTGAAGCCGCTTCATTGCCGTGGGATTGATATGGCGACCACGGGGAATTATTAGGTAAGCAAACGCTTTTTTATATGAGCGACCGACCCGCCCGCGAATTTGATACAATTGCGACAATCCAAAAGTATGCGCATTTAAAACGATCAGGGTGTTCGCGTTTGGAATATCAATGCCGGATTCAATAATAGTGGTTGAAATTAAAATATCAAATTTATGATGATAAAAATCCAACAAAGTTTTTTCAAGCTCAGGTCCGGGCATTTTTCCGTGTGCGTAGCGCACACCGTATGAAGGGAACATCCCGGAAATATCATTTTGCATTGACGGCAATTCGTCAATATGATTATTCAGAATAAAAATCTGTCCGTTGCGCTCCAGTTCGCGCTCAATAGCCGCATGAATATCTCGATCATTCCAGTAAATTATTTTTGTGGAAATGGGCAGGCGTTCTTTTGGGGGAGTGTCAATTTTTGTGATATCCCTAAGACCGGCAAGCGAAATTTGAAGTGTTCTTGGAATCGGGGTTGCCGTGAGGGTCATCACATCGACCTGTCGCTTCATGTTTTGAATTTTTTCTTTATGGTTAACTCCAAAACGATGCTCCTCGTCAATTATCAACAACCCTAAATCATTAAAAAACAATTCGTTAGATAATATTTTATGAGTTCCCACAAGCACGTCGATTTTATTTTCATTTACTTCGCGGATCAGTGTTTTTAAAGCGGATCGGGACACAAAGCGATTGACATATTCCACCCGGATACCAAACGGTTCAAGCCGCTCGCGAAACGTTTCATAATGTTGAAAACAGAGAAGGGTTGTCGGCACGAGAATGGCGGCCTGTTTACCGGAATATACAGCTTTAAATGTCGCGCGTATTGCAACCTCTGTTTTCCCAAACCCCACATCGCCACAAATAAGGCGATCCATAATACGCAGAGATTCCATATCCACTTTTGTTTCCGAAATTGCCAAACGCTGATCGCGAGTTTCATCATAGGGAAATGACGCTTCTAAGCGAAGTTGATCGGGAGTGTCTTTGTCAAAGGCAAACCCGGGAAGTTTTTTACGATCACCATAAAGAGAGAGAAGATCATAGGCGGTCTTTCGCAAATGTTGCCGCGTTGAATGTTTCACCTGATCCCAGCGGGTGTTTCCAAGTTGGTCAAGGGAGATCTGTTTTACATTCTCGCCGGTATATCTGAAAATTTTATTCATGTAACGCACGGGGACATATACAACATCTTTATTTTTATATTCAACCACCATTGCCTCTTGCCGCACCCCGCGAAAGCTAAGAGGCTCAATTCCGCGATAGATACCAACACCGTAATCAATATGAACGATCGCATCGCCGTAACGAAGAGATTCAATAGAATCAATACGGCTCGATCTTTCCGGAATAAAGCGCTTATTCGGATTAACATAATGTTCTTTATGGTAGAGCTCGCGTCCGGATAAAAGCACTAAGTCAAGCGGCTTATAATAAAATCCGTGCCGAATATTTTCGGGCACATAATCCGCATGGTTTCCCAGCTTTTCCCGCAAGGACTCTAAAACAAGATCATGCCCGGAAAAAACCACAATTTTATTGTTTTGTCGTATAAGATTAGCATAGTAAGCGGTATCGCGAACATCACGCGGCGGATCTACGGGAGCAATTGAAAAAGCCACATCCGGTTGTAGTGCCCGTGCGTCAAAAAGGACTTGTTTGTGCTGAATATCGGGCGAATATACCGGCACGTCATTGCTGTTTTTGGAATCGGCAATGCGTACAATAATCGTATGCTCCGGAAGTATATTCCCCACAGTAGAGTGAACAAAAGATGAAAACGAAGCAGGGCGAACATACCCGCTATCACAGGTTTCAAAAGTATTTTGATCGTGCGGATTAAAACGTCCCAGCGACTCCACCGTATTAGCAAAAAAATCAACGCGCAAGGGATATATTTCTCCGTAAGGATAAATATCCACAATGCCCCCGCGAATTGCAAACTCACCACAGTATTCTACCATTTCACTGCGCTGATATCCCATTTCACGCAGCCTGTTTGCAAGTCCGGAAAATTCAATTTCCCGCCCGGTTTTAATATGCAGAACATGCTCACGTAAACCTTTTTTATCCGGAACGCGGCAGTCGAACACTTTTTCAGAAGAGATAAGCATATCAATGGAATTTTCATAGAAATCAGAAATAAAACGATTAAGATGATTCTCAAGAACGGGGCGGTTGCGCACCGCAGAATCGGACTGAAATAAAGGGATCCAGGCCAAAGCTTCCGAAGGAAAAAAAGCCAGGGCGTCAGCATAAAAAGATTCTGCCGCAAATTCATTTTCTATTAAGACAAGAGGGAAATACCCTTGTTGTTTTGCCGTCTGAAGCCAACACAAAATAAAAGAAGGATTGGTCGTATTCAGTGTCAGGGATTCCCGGTGGCGCAACAATGAAAAAGTGGACATAAATAACGGATCGGCTTCAAAGCGTTTTGCTATTTGAGCGGCAGTATATGTTTCACGTGAAACCAAAGAAGCACCTGTCTTTTTCATGACAAATAATACAAAATAAGTTAAGGATTTTAAATGAAAAAATCCAAAGGGACCCCAAAAGAAAAAACCCACTGCATGTTTCACGTGAAACACAGCTTGTTTTTTTCGTGTTTGATATTTGTCCGGAGAATTCCTATATTTTTAATACTGAAAAATAAACCACAGGAACGCAAACGTGAATATGTCTTTTTTTAAATATCAGGGCGCAGGGAATGACTTTATTCTTATTGATGATTTTGACCGGATTTTTCCACAAGATGATAATGGGCTTATCCGGAGAATGTGTGACCGGCGATTTGGTATTGGTGCGGACGGATTGATATTGCTTTTACCGTCAACATCAAAAGATTTTAAAATGACCTATTTTAATTCTAATGGCCACGAGGGAACAATGTGTGGAAATGGCGGCCGCTGCTTGCTTGCTTTCGCCCGGGATCGTGGTCGCATCTTCGGAAAGAGCAACATTCGTTTTGATGCCATTGATGGAGAACACGAAGGATATTTTGTTGACCACAATACCGTGTGCCTGAAGATGCGAAACGTTTCGGGTTTTAAAAAACAGGGCAATGGGTATCGTATTGACACCGGATCCGTACACCATGTTGAATATGTGGATAACCTTGTGGATATAGACGTATATCGTCGCGGGAGGACGATAAGACGTCACAATAGTTATGCACCGGACGGCTGTAATGTAAATTTTATCCAGCCGGAAAAAGACGGAACACTATCTATTCGTACCTACGAACGCGGGGTTGAAAAAGAAACACTTTCTTGCGGAACAGGATCGGTGGCTTCGGCTATTGTACATCACGCAACGGGTCACCAACGCGAAGAATATATCATTAATACACGGGGCGGCATTTTGAAGGTGAGCTTTCGTTTTCACGAAAACATATATCAGAATATCTGGTTAGAGGGACCCGCCACATATGTATTCAAGGGAGAGATCGAACTATGATAAAAGATTTTAACATTACAGATTATTATAATAAATTTAAATACGGAGAAGATGTTTACCGCAGTCTTATGCGGTTTCGCGTTAAGCGAATCCTGCTGATCTCCACTTTTTATGATGCTTTTGTATTTGAGCGTGACGCGCTCCTCGGCGAACAGGTTCTCGGCGAGTATATGGAATTAAACCTTTCCTCTCCACCGGAAATAGAGACCGTTCCCACGGGCGAAGAAGCCATAAAACAAATAAAAACAAGCGATTACGACCTTATTATTACCACGTTGCATACAGGACAGGCAACACCCTTTGATGTGCTGAAAGAGGTGCGCGCCATTAATCCCGATCTGCCAATCGTTTTATTGCTTACCACCATGGCAGATATGAATATTGTAGAAGACCGAATAGATCCGGAGTATAAATTTGATGAAATATTTTTATGGAAAGGAAATGCGGATTTATTTCTGGCCATCATAAAATCTGAGGAAGACAAAAAAAATATTGTGCATGACACAAAAAAAGGGCTTATACGCGTAATACTTCTCGTGGAAGATTCCACGCAGTTTTATTCTATGTTCCTCCCGCTTTTGTATCAGGAAACCGTAAAACAAACACAACATTTAATTATCGAAGAATTGAATGAACGCGAAAAGCGATATCGCATGAGAGCGCGGCCAAAGGTACTGTTGGCAAAGAATTATGAGGAAGCAAGCGCAATTTATAATACCTATAAAAGCAACCTGATCGCCGTTTTTTCAGATATGTGTTTTGAAAGAAATGGAAAAGAAGACGAAGAAGCGGGATTGCGTTTATTAAAGTCATTTCGAAAAGACGGAATGAATCCCGCATCGGTTATTATATCCTCCGATCCTACCAGCGGAGAAAAGGCGGAAAAAGCGAATTATGCTTTTTTATATAAACACAGCAAGCACCTTTTGCATCGTTTACGTGAATTCATAGTGGAAAATCTGGGTTTTGGGGACTTTATTTTTCGCGATAAAAGTGGTAACATTATTGAACGGGCCAGCTATTTAGCTGAATTTGAGGAAAAACTGCAAACAATTCCCAATGAAAGCATTATATACCATGCAAAGAAAAATCATTTTAGCGCATGGTTAATGGCGCGCGGTGAAATTGAACTTTCACGCCAGATCCGAAAAATGAAAACACACGATTTTGAAAGCACCGACGCTATGCGCCAGCATCTTATGAAATCCGTATTGGGGGTTCAAAAGAAACGAAACAGAGGTGAAATTATCAAGTTTCACCCCTATTCAAAGCCCGAAGAAAATGAAATAATTCTTCTTTCAGATGGTTCGCTTGGCGGCAAGGGCCGTGGTTTGGCGTTTTTAAACGCACTATTGACCACAATGGCGTCTGACAAAATATTTGAAGGCATTAATATTCATCTGCCGAATACCGTAGCAATTGGAGTTACCGAATATGATATCTTTATTGAACGTAATAATATTGACAGAAAAATACAGGAGAATATGAGCGATGACGATATTGACAGAGTCTTTCTTTCCGGAAAGCTCTCTGAATCACTGGTTGGAAAATTAGACAGCCTCCTGAAACGGGTAAAATACCCCATTGCGGTTCGATCTTCATCATTATTGGAAGACAGCTATTCTCAGCCCTTTGCCGGTATTTACAGAACATATATGTTGGCCAATAATGATCAAGACCCCACTGTTCGGCTGAAACAGTTGCGAGATGCAATTAAATTAATTTATGCGTCTTCATACAGTATTGGCACACAACAGTACATTGAACATAT
>JAUXEL010000031.1 GCA_030620575.1 Fidelibacterota bacterium | reverse complement strand
TGAGCCTTCGTTTCTTTGTGACTTTGTGTGAGGCTTTTTGATTTTATTTTGATATCATGCCTAAAAATTCGGCCCGGGTTTCAGGGTCGTCATGAAATTCACCCAATACTGAAGAAGTGGTTGTCATGGATTGCGATTTTTTCACGCCGCGCATCTGCATGCACATATGCCGGGCTTCAAGAACCACTCCAAGTCCTTTCGGTTCCAAAATCTCATTGAGAGTATCGGCAATTTGCTGTGTCAGGCGTTCCTGCAACTGCAATCGACGCGCAAACATATCCACAATGCGGGGTATTTTAGAAATTCCCAGTAATTTTTTATCCGGGATATAACCGATATGCGCTACACCGAAAAAAGGCAAAAGATGGTGTTCACACATGCTGTAAAATTCGATATCACGGACAATGATCATACCTTTCGCGTTTTCGTGAAATAATGCACCGTTGATCACATCATCGATATTCTGATGATAGCCCCGGGTGATATATTCCCAGGAACGGGCGACACGTTCAGGTGTTTTGATCAACCCCTCGCGTTGCGGATCTTCACCCAACTCGAGGAGCAGTTCGCGAATTAAATTTTGTATTTTGTCCTTATTCATCATCAGACCCTTTGTTTCAGGCATAAATTTAAGGGGAATGTGAGTGGATTACAAAGATAAAATGGGTTAAAGGAATTATGAGATGGATATAATTGTCATCTCGACCAAGTTCGGTACGGACGCGTGGAAAGATGACAGTTAGCTGATTACTTTTTGTAAATAATCTTTTGCATTCTAGTCGTTTTTTTTTAATTTCTATTGTTTAAAAATATTAAGGTAATAACATTGGTGTACAGATGAAGAAATTATTTGTTTTACTGCTGATCGTTCTTATTCCTATTTCATGTTCAATTTTTGAACCTAATGGAAGTATTCAATTTGTTGATAAAATATTAAATGGATACTTTATTTATAATATTGCTTTTGAGAGTGATGGAACTGCTTGGATGGAAGCCCGTGACATCGGGTTGATCCGTTATGAACCTGACGGTACGATGGAAATTTTCAATCATACTAATTCCATCATCAATGAACAAACCTATATCAAGGATATTAAAGTTGATAGTCAGGACAGAGTCTGGTTTGGAAATGATGGTTTAGTGTGCTATGACGGAGAATTTACACGCTACGATTCGTCCAATTCGGATATCCCGGGAGGTTTTGTAAATCATTTAGCCATAGGTTCTGATGATAAATTATGGTTCTCGGCTTCTGGTGAAAGCATGCAAGAAGGGGGATTGGGATGTTGTAATAATGGCAATATTGTTATGTACACGAAGCAAAACTCAAATAATCCTATAAGTAGAATTGGTGATATTGCAATAGATCAGGAAGAAAATATTTGGATTGTTCCAATGTCTATTATACACGATACTTGTATGGCTAAATTCGATGGTGCTGGATGGACGGTCTACGATACTACCGATTTCGGATTTAAACCTTATCATATTGGCAAAATAATGATAAATTCAAATAATGAACTTATTGGTTTTATCGATTATTGGCTTTCAAGTTCAACGGTCCCCGAGGATGCTCCTCATATGTTTATATATGATGGAGTATCTTTTGAGATTTTGTCAGACTATAGTGGGAATAGTCTTACATCACTTATCGACAAAGATGGGGATATCTGGTATCATGGATATGGTAAGATTACTTTAGTATCAGGAGAGGAGACAATTCATAAACTTATCTTATATGAACCCTATTCCATATTTGAATCACCAAACGGCGAGATGTGGGTTGGCAGCCGGAACGGTGTATATATTTACAGGAAGAATTAGGAAGGTGTGATATGAAAAAGTTATTTTTAGTTATATTGGTCGTTTTGATCCCGCTTTCATGTACTTTATTTAATCCGCCAAATGCACAAATTGGAGAGATTACCTTCGATGAAAAGATATTGGACGGATATTTTGTTGTATCTATAGCTTTTGAAGATGACGGTACGGCTTGGATGGGAACATTGGGTACTTATGGACAAGGCTTAATAAAATATGATACAGATGGCACAACGCACGTTTTTGACCATACCAATTCAATCATAAATGATTCAACGACCATTTGGGATATTGAAGTTGACATTCATGGTAATGTTTGGATTGGTAATGATGGTTTAGTTTGCTATGACGGACAGGATTTTGTCAGATATGAATTATTAAATGAGGATACTCCACTAAATAGAGTAATGTCGATCGCATCCGATTCCGAAGGGAAAGTATGGTTTGCATCATGGAATATCCTTGATGAAGGAGAACGAACAGGAGGTATTGTATCTTTTTTTCAAGATAATTTTACCATTTATACACCTGACAACTCTGAACTTATGGAGTATACAAGTTTTGATATTGAAGTGGATCATAATGACAATATTTGGCTAGCTCAAACCAGGTCCCTTGTAAAATTCAATGGTAGCACTTGGACAACTTATGATTCGGATGCACTTGGTTTTGTACCTTTTCTAATTCGAGAAATTGAAATTAACAGTCGAAATGATATAGTTGGCATAATTGACTATAGTGGTTATTCCGGTGGAATGATGCATCCTGCTACCGGCAAACCTACCCTCTTCTCATTTAATAGTGAGAATTCTCAGTTCACATTAACAGATAGTGTCTATTTCCATACATTGACAATTGATGATAATGATCAGATATGGTGTTCATGTTTTTATGGTTTACGAGTTTATTCCCCTAATAATTTGAAATTGACATCATTAGCTCAGGATAGTCGCGGTCTGTTTTCGATCAAAGAATCCCCTTCCGGAGACATATGGATCGGTAGCAGAGATGGGGTGTATATCTACCAAAAATAATAAAATATACGAAATTATCGGAACGGTCTCTCCGATCCTTCGGGGTTCCCTACGTATCACTTATATCTTATCTCCTCCTAAAGCTTCAGTGCTTCTTAGTTTCCCAGCTTCTTTGCATTAAGTCTTATCCCATCTTAAAACCCATCCAGTCAATCCTGCTTGCCCGGCGTAGCGGAGCATAGACGGGTGATCTTGTCCAGATTTACCAGTTAATCATGTCTTAATAAAAATTCCTTTTATTTTTATTCCTTTCCGACCGTCAAATCCTTATATTTGCTAAAAATCAATAGCATGAAACACAAACAAAACAGGGGAGACCTCGGACAATGAAGAAGTATCAAGATTTATCATTGAACGGTAAATTTATGGGAAGAACCATTTCGGTGATCAGTGATCTTTCCCCGGATGAACAGTGGTATTTATACAATAAAACCTACCAGTTAAAAGAAGCTGAGCAGAAAAAAGACGACCTGACGCCCTATAAGATCAATGACACAAATGTAGGTGCCTACCTGGTTTTTGTGGAATCCAGCACCCGCACGAAAGAATCGTTTTTAAACGCGGTAAAGTTTCATAATATCAAGACCAATATTTTCGATTCGGCTTCCTCTTCGTTCAATAAAAAAGAGAGCTATTCGGATACTTTTCGCATGCTGACGACATATAGTCCTTATTCTCTGTACATTATACGTACCAAACTTGAGGGCGTAACCCGGTGGTTAGATTACGATCTGGGACAGTTTTCCGAACGCATGGGTCTGCGCAAGCCTTCCTTTATTAACGGCGGTGACGGTAAACACGAACATCCTACGCAGGAAATCCTGGATGAATATACTTTTCTTGAACAGAACAACTTTAAGCGTGACCGTATTCATATTGCTCTCGTAGGAGATCTGTTCCATGGACGGACCGTTCATTCGAAAGCGGAAGGACTGAAAATATTTAAACACGTGGATGTGGATCTTATCGCGCCCGATGAACTGACGATGCCGCCGCACTATAAGCGCAAAATGAAAGCCAATGGTTTCAATGTCCGTGAATTTGAATCCATAGAAGAATATATTGCACAGTCACAAGTTGCACCGATCTGGTACTTTACACGTATGCAGCTCGAACGTATGGGTGAGGATGTACTGCAGCACGCGGAGCGACTGACCGATTCGGTGACGTTCCGTCGGGAATGGATTGAAAAAATGACGGAAGGCACAAAATTTTATCACCCGCTGCCACGCAACCGGGAGTATCCTACAATTCCGTTTTTTCTCGATAAAACCCCGTTGAACGGCTGGGATCTGCAAGCGATGAACGGTTATTACACCCGCGCTATCCTTGTCGGCATGCTGGGCGGAAGTCTGGGCGATGATTTCGAAGGTGAACATTTTATTCAGGAAATTCACAAAAAAAATTATATTGAAGAAATAACAAAGTTCGACAGTGTGAAAAAGGAATTCAAGATCGGTACCAAGCCGGTTGAAAACGGTATTGTTATAGACCATATCGGAAAAGGGGAAGATATCAAGACCATCTGGGAGCATATCTACAAAATTCGGAAGATTCTGGGTCTGAATATTGTGAGTTCCCACGGCGTCTATCAGGCCCATAAAGACAAACTCTACAAAGGTGTGCTTTCCCTGCCTGATCTGGAAAAATTCGATCTCATCAAAATGAAAAAATTATCGGCAATCGCTCCGGAAAGCACCTTGAACATCATCAAAGACAGTCTGGTAATAAAAAAATACCGTATCCATTTCCCGCCGAAGATCTACGATTTCGATGAGATCAGCTGTAAAAATCCCGATTGTATTTCCCATCCGGCGCACCATGAGAATGCAACACCGTTTTTCTATAAAACCGAATCAAACACCTTTATTTGCAAATATTGTGACAAGGATCACAATTATAAAGATATTTGGGACACTTAATCACATACAGGGAGTGAAATGGAAATTATTGCAAAGCAAATTGCCAAAGCGGCATTGGACATTAAGGCTATTAATCTACAACCGGATAATCCCTTTACTTGGGCATCAGGCTACAAAATGCCGATTTATAACGACAATCGTTTGTTTTTGTTCTATCCGCAGTATCGCCGTCTGATCTGTGAGGGCTTTGCGAAGTTGATCGAAGAAAAGGCAATTCCCTGCGATATCATTGCCGGAACTCCGACAGCCGGAATACCGCACGGAATGTTATTGGCAGAACGCTTGGGAAAACCTTTTATTTATCCACGGATGCATCAAAAGGATCATGGAATGCGGAACAAGATAGAAGGTGTGCCGAATATGGATATGTTACAGGGAAAACATGTTGTTATGATCGAGGATTTGATTTCCACCGGAAAAAGCTCCGTAGCATCACTTAAAGTGATAAAAGCTGCCGGTGCAAAGGTAAATATTTGCTTATCTATATTTACTTACGGTTTCAAAAAAGCGCAGGATGCCTTTGACGCCGCGGACGCAGATTATTTTCCTTTGATCACCTTGGACACCCTGATCACTGTTTTGGAAGAAGAGAAGTATTTTAACACGAAACAGCTTGATCTGTTACGAGAATGGAAAAAATCACCCTTTACCTGGGGTGAACAATTTAATGACCGGGAGGCATAAATGAGTTATCTAAATTTTTTACGCGAAACAGCCGAAAAAGCCGGAAATGTTGTGTGTATGGGATTGGACCCCATAATGGATTACATACATGCCCGACTTGGATACCGTATCGACGAAATTATCCCGAATTTTTTTGAAAAACTGTTTGATGAAATGAGCAACCGCTATCTGAAACCGGCTGCATTTAAGCCAAATCAGGGATATTTCATTCGACACGATGCGCCTCTGCAGGGCGATTTTAGCGGATCGCTGGCGCTTTCCAAGACCATCAAACTCTGTCGGGAATATTTTCCCCGTACTCCGGTGATCCTGGATTATAAACGTGGCGATATTGCCGCCTCTTCTGCAAATTATGCCAAAGAAGGCTTCGAACGCTGGGTCGCCGATGCCGTTACCATTTTTCCTTATATGGGCAGTGATTCCGTGATCCCCTTTCTGGAATATGGCATAAAAGGGCTGGGAACCTATATTCTGAACCGTACATCCAATATCGGAGGCAAAGATTTTCAGAATGAAGTTCTGCAAGACGGAACTACTCTCTATGAAGCAGTAGGTAAAAAAATTATCGAATGGGCAAAGAAATATCCGGGTACCGGAGCCGTCGTTGGCGCGACCTCAATGAGGGAGCTTAAAGCTCTTGCCAGATCTTATGCCGAGCACGATATTCCGCTTCTCATTCCCGGTGTGGGATCGCAAGGTGGATCTGCCAAAGAGGTTATGGATACCCTGAAAAAAGCTAAATATGACCTCCGGCTTGCGCGCATTAATTCATCCAGCGGCATCAGTCATCCCTGGAAGAAATCCCGGCATATACCCGAGAACTGGGAATCCGTTTCTGCGGATGCACTGGAAGTTCTGATCGATGAATGTAAAATTAAATGAATTAATAAAATAAGCCATCAGCGATTGACTTACAGATAAAATTGTAAAACTAAGGTTGAGATTGAGGTTAAAATTAAGGTTGAGGCGGATTGATAAAGAAAATATATTCACCCCTCGCGTCATCCCGGGCGTGCGTAGCTTTGGCGGAGCTAAGACCCGGGATCTCAATTTTCACACAGAACCCCGCAGGGGTTCAACAATTATAGAAATTGATTGTATATTATTCCCCCAACCCCAGCGGGGTTGAACAAGTTTCTCCTTACTTTTCTTTGCTTGTACAAAGAAAAGTAACAAAAGAAATACCGCCGCGTACCTTTTGCTGCTAAAAATCGTCTTCAAACCCTAAAGTGCAGAAACTCCTCGCAATGCTCGTCATAAAGACCGCACTTTTTTACGGGTTTTTATCCGATTTTCTTCACGCGCAAAAGCTAAATGCGGCAACAAAATATAACTTAACTTAACCCGTTGTGTGAAATACAAATTCAAGTCGCAAATTATCAAAAACACCATGAATAATGTCATCTCGACCCCCGAATAATCAGGGTGAAGGAAAGTTCGAAATGACATCAAAAAAGCTATTGACAGCATGCGATTCCCATTTTCTAATCTGTTTCACACAACGGGTAAAATTAATTATTGACTACTTCTTTTCCAAAAGGAGCCAGCGAAATCACGGCCATCTTGAAATGTTGTTTTGCAAAAGGTATCCCGATAATTGTAATCGATAGCAGAATGCCGAAGAAAATATGCGTCAGGGGAATCCAAATGCCGCCGATGAAGAACCAGATAATATTCATTATAAGAGAAAGGAATCCGCTGCGGGAGGGAATTTCTTTTACTGTTTTATTAAATGGCATCAGGGAAAACATCGCCAATTTGAGGGTTTGAATTCCAAAGGGAATGCCAACAATCGTAACCATCAGCGCAATACTTGCCACCAAATATCAACCAGATCAGATTGCCTAATAATTTCATGTTGTTCTCCTATATTAATGAAAGGATTAAAAGAAAATATAATCATAAAAGGGGAATAATACAGGTGTTTTTGTGATAAGCAGGGACGAAATAACCACATAAAAACTTGGCCCAAGATTTTTTTTAGACCCGGTTTCGTCAGACTATGCCGGGCAAGCAGGATAACCCTGCTTCGTTAAAACTACGCAGGGCAGGCATGATATTCAGGATGAGGCAAAGAGTAAAGAAAGACCTGTCGGATAATGTCTACGTCGGGCAGGCAATTTACGCTCTTATTTCTTCGACCATTCGGGATTCCTCTCCGTCAAACGACGGTTCGGATCAACCCGAAAGGTCATTCATTCTCTTTACTCTTTACTGTTTACGATTTATAGGCTTCTTCGCTTTCCCGCTTCCCTGCTTCCCTGCTTCCCTGCTTCCTTGCTTCCTTGCTTCCTTGCTTCCCCGCTTCTTTAATATAGACTTATTGCTTTTTTCAATCGCTCAGGAGTACCCACGTCCATCCATTCTCCATCGCTATGATCGTAGGCCAAAATAGTATGCTGTTTTGCAATATCAAGATAGAGATCAATAATGCTGAAATTATCTTCTTCGGGCATCATGTTAAAAATCTCAGGATGCATAAGTTGGATTCCGCTGAATGCATAACAATGCCCGTCCAATCCTTTACTTTCACCTGTTTCTATATTTTTCCAACCTAATAAATGCTGGTAATCATTAAAGCAGAGTTGTCGGGAGGTATCGCGTTTACGCACCGCAATTACCGCCAATGCTGTGCTCATTTGGTCCAAATATAGTAAGTCCATTAAATTGATGTTTGAGATAATGTCTACATTACAAATAAAAAACGGCTCATCACCGTCAAGATACTGGCGTGCGTGTTTTATAGCGCCGCCTGTGCCACGCAAATAGTCCCGTTCATCTGAAATATAAATATTTACGCCGAAATCATTTTCGTGTAAAAACTGTTCGATCTGATCTGCAAAATGATGGACATTAATAATAATGTCATCAATATCGGCACGTTTAAATTTTAAAATTGCCCGCTCCAGCAGGTTAGTTCCATTGATATCTATCAGAGCTTTTGGCATTATTTCTGTTATTGGCTGTAGGCGTGTTCCCTTTCCGGCCGCTAAGATCATTCCTTTCATCGGAAATCCCTTTCATTATGTGTCAGTTTAACAACAATGTCATCACGTTTTTTTAAGTATAATGCTATTTTGTCCGCACAATATACCGAACGATGCTGTCCGCCGGTACAGCCAAAACTTACTATCAGATGTGTAAATTTGCGTTTTACATAATTATCTACGGTAGTTTCAACCATAGCAATAGCATGCTGTAAGAAAGATTCAATATCTGTCTGGTTGGTTAAAAAATCCTTCACTAATTTATCCCGGCCGCTTAAGTTCTTATATTCTTCATAACGTCCCGGATTATGAATGCCGCGGCAATCAAATACAAAACCTCCGCCATTCCCGGATGTGTCATCGGGAATACCTTTTTTATAAGAAAAACTGCTGATCTCCACCGTTAATTTATCACTATCTGATCGTCCGAATTTCATTAGTTTTTTTGCTTCTGTGAGCCGCTCTAACACAGAAATCAGAGCCGGCACCTTAATGGGTAAATCCATGGTATCCAGAAGATAAGCTATATTCTCAATGGCATATGGAACACTTTTTAAAAAATGCTGTTTCTTTTCATAAAAGCCGCGGAAACCGTAGGCACCCATGGCCTGCATTATGCGAACAAGCACATAGGCATGATAGTATTTAGTAAAAGCCTTACGATCAACCGGATGATATTCAGACAGCACATTAAGATAATAATCAAACAGCATTTCGCGAATATGATGCGGTATATCGGCTTTTGCATCATATAGCAGAGATGCAACATCATACTGTAATGCACCCTGCCTTCCGCCCTGAAAATCTATAAAATACGGTTTCCCGTCTTTTAACATGATGTTGCGTGACTGGAAATCACGGTAAAGAAAATAGTCACATTCCGTCTCAAGAAGAAAATCTGCAAAGTGATTGAAATCATTTTCCAGTTCCTGTTCATCAAAAGGAATTCTGGCAAGCTTTAAAAAATAATATTTGAAATAATTTAAATCCCACATAATCGACTGCCGGTCAAAACGAAAGCGCGGATAACACTTTGAATAATCCAATGTTTTCCCTGCAACCAATTGGAGTTTAGGTAATTCGCGAAGGATTTCCTTATAAATATCAATTAATCCTTGAGGAAAAATGCCGTTTTTGTAAACATCAGTCAAATATGCATAAAGGGTTGTGCCTCCTAAATCTTCCTGTAGGTATATATGATTATCTAAATCATCAGCATAGATCTCCGGGACTGCCAGGCCGTGTGCTCGAAAATGGCGGCAAAAGGACAAGAAAGCAATATTTTCTTTACGGTCCTCATTATATACCCCAACAACTGTCCGTCCTGATACTCCTGTTAATCGATAATATTCCCGGTAAGATCCTGAACGGGGCATTTCTTGAAGGGAGCTGACTTCTTCATTATACAGGCTGGTGTATAGTTTTTTAAGTTGTCGTTTTTTTTGCATAGCTATCCTTTAATTTCGCAGCCAATATTTTGGATTTAGTTTTTGCTGTTCTTGCCACAATTCAAAGTGCAGTTTAGATCCATCCATGGAGCTGTCATTGCTTACTGATGCCAGCTGCTGACCGGCATCAACATATTCATCCTGTACAACAATAATATTTTCTACATGAGAGTACACTGTATAATAACTGTTATCGTGTATCACGATGATCGTGTTTCCGAATCCCCGCAACCAGGTAACTGTGACGACCATACCGTCACTTACTGCCCAAACGGGACTCCCGTTTCTTGCTTCAATATCAATACCGGAATTTTCAGTTATTGTACCTAATACCGGGTGGGTATGTTTCCCAAAATTACTGATAATTTTTCCTTCTGCCGGCCAGGGTAATTTTCCTTTTTTATTAACAAAAGGACCTTCTACTACTTCGCGTTTTTTTCGTTCTTCTTCCAAACGCACTAAATACACTTTTTTATCTCGCTGCGTCTTTTCAATAATACCCTGTATTTCTTTTTTAGATTTTTCTTTCTCTTGAATTTGCTGTGCAAGCAGGTTTTTGTCAGATTTAATTTTATTATGCTGTTTTTCTTTTTCCGATTTTAATCTTTTCAGGGCGTTCTGCTCATTTTCCATTGAAGTAACACTGCGTTTTATTTCTTTTGTCTCCTCATTAATCTGCATCCGTCGCAGATCGATCAGATTGATATTTGTCAAAATATCCCGATACAGTTGCCGGTCAACACGGTTTATTGCAGTAATATATTTTATCCGATAATAAAACTCACGGGGTGAAGCAGCATCAATAAAAAGATCCCATTGTCTGTCCGGACGCAATTTATACGCCCGTATAACACGATCCTTATAACGCGCCTGCAGTTCATCGCTGTTGGACTGTGCCCGCTGATAATCCTTTTTAAGTTGGGATTGTTTTCCCCGGCGCAGAGATAGTTCCTTTTGCTGAACACGTATTTTATCGGATGTTAGCGAGATCTGCTGTTTGGTATTATCCAATTCACGTATAATTCCTTTTTCCTGCTGCTGGTATTTTTTAATTCCGGATTTTAGCGTAGCGATCTGTTTGTCAAGTTGTTTCAACTGTTTTGTGCTTTTATCAATTTTTTTATCATAATCATCAATAGAATCCGCAGAACATATGCTGATTATCATTCCGAAAAAAAGAAGCGTGACATAAAATATATTTTTAATTCTCATCACAGTAAAATAACATATTATGGGCGGAGATTAAAGGAATTTAAATACAGTTTGGGGTAACGGGCTAAAGAGGAGTAGGGTGTAAGGGTTTAAAGGTTTAAAGGTTTAAGGGCTTAAAGGTTTAGTAAAATATGAATTATGAGAGATAAGAAATGGAAGAAAATTACAAACAACTTGAAAACAGCTTAAATATTTTCCAAATTACACAAGAATGTAATATTGAAACATCAGGTACTATTTTTAAATAAAATTATGAGTGATATTAAAGACAAAGGCAACTTCTTTTTGATTGGATATACAGGCGAATACCCTTTTGATTTTATCATTGATAATTATAAAATTCATCTGTCTTCTGATAAAGAAAAAATTGATTATTTGAAAATTTTAAGTGATAAAATAGGACAAGCATCCCCAACAGGAATTCTTACTATTCAAAAAAGGACTGATCAGGAAAATCTATTAAATAAAGCTCAAGATATTAAAAACCTATTGTCACTTGCATTAGGGAAAAGCATTATTTTCAACAGACAAGAATATTGGGAGAATGATAAATCAATAATTATCCTTAGAGAGATGTCAAAAAATAATAATGAAGGCAAGCAAATAATACCGGATCATATGATCAATAAATTCTTAGAAGAAACTTTACCTAATTGGTCAAGATTAGAAAAGAAAAATAAGGATGAAATATTTGTTATTATTGATTATCTAAATCAAACAAAAAATGGATTCATTGCAGATAGAATTCTTAGAACAACACAGGCATGGGAATGCGCCTGCAATAATTGGACAGAAGAAATTCAATTAGATGATGAACTTGAAAAATTTAAAAAACAAATATATCTTAATTATGAAAATTGGAAAACAGAAACTACTTATATTGATATCGATGGAGATTTAAAGAACAGACTTAGTAGTGCTTTTTTTCAAGAAAAATTAATTTCTAGATTAAATCTATTAGTTGAGACTCACAAATTAAACAAAGAGAATATAGATTTAAATTTGCGTAAATTAAAAAGTCTTAGGGATCAAGTCGTTCATTCAGGTAGAATAACAATACCCGGTAAAGAAGCTATAAAATATTTAAATCCAGGAATAATGGGATTACAGTTAATTATTTTGAAGAGATTGGGGTATAAGGGATTGGTAAATGGTGTAGAAAATGGATGGAAGACTACAAAAAACATATCATATTATTTCAATTAATCCTATTCCCGTATTCCCAGCCTCTAAACCCTTAAACCTTAAACAAATATAAAAACCCTCCCCATTTTCATAGGAAGGGTTTTGTATTTAAAACATGTTAGTGGTGTATTTTAATACATTCCACCCATACCGCCCATGCCACCTGGAGGCATTGCCGGAGCATCATCCTTTTCATCAGGTTTGTCACAGATAACTACTTCAGTAGTCAACAGCAAACCTGCAATAGATGCTGCATTCTGAATTGCGACGCGGGATACTTTTGTTGGGTCAACAATACCAAATTCAGACATAGAACCATAGCATTCTAAGCGTGCATCAAAACCATAATCGCCTTCATGGTCTAATACCTCTTTGACAATAATAGCGGGTTCAAGTCCTGCATTGCTTACAATCTGACGAATCGGATATTGCAGTGCACGTTTCAAAATGTCAACACCGATAATTTCATCGCCTGTCATAGTTTTTGCTACTTTATCCAATACCTTTGCGGCACGTATTAAGGCAACACCGCCACCGGGTACAACACCTTCTTCTGCAGCAGCACGGGTTGCATGCAGTGCATCTTCAACAAGGGCTTTCTTTTCTTTCATTTCCACTTCTGTTGCAGCACCGATATTCAGAACAGCAACACCGCCGGCTAATTTTGCGAGGCGTTCCTGAAGTTTTTCACGGTCATAATCCGAGGTGGTATTGTCAATTTGTGTGCGAATTTCATTAATGCGACCTTGAATAGCGTCAGCATCGCCGGCACCGTTAACTATAATAGTGTTATCTTTATCAATAGTAACACGGCTTGCCTGACCCAAATATTCAATGGTTGCATTTTCCAGTTTGTATCCTTGTTCTTCAGAAATAACCGTAGCACCGGTTAAAATAGCAATATCTTCGAGCATCGCCTTGCGACGATCACCAAATCCGGGTGCTTTCACCGCTGAAATTTTGAGTGTGCCGCGCAAGCGGTTAACTACGAGCGTTGCAAGAGCTTCACCTTCAACATCTTCAGCAATGATCATTAAAGCACGACCTATTTGGGTTGTTTTTTCCAAAATGGGAAGCAGGTCTTTCATGGTTGAGATTTTTTTATCGTGAATAAGAATAAACGGATCTTCCAATATTGCTTCCATAGATTCTGTATCCGTGACGAAGTACGGTGATAAATATCCGCGGTCAAACTGCATTCCCTCTACAAGGTCAAGAGACGTCAATGTGCTTTTGGCTTCTTCAACAGTGATCACACCGTCAGTACCGACTTTGCTCATGGCGTCCGCAATAATTTCACCGATCGGAACTTCGATGATTTCTTCTTTGTCCTTACTGGATTTTAACATGCGAACCTGCTGGTTGTTTGCAGAAATCGTACCCACCTGAGCAATTTTTTCTTTTGAATCATTTACTTTTTCACTCATTGCGGATAATTCTTTTAATACGGCTGCAGCGGCAACATCAATACCGCGCTTTAATTCCATGGGATTGGCGCCAGCCGTTACATTTTTAATTCCTTCGGTAATGATAGCCTGAGCTAAAACGGTTGCTGTTGTGGTTCCATCCCCGGCTACATCCGATGTTTTTGAGGCCACTTCTTTCACCATTTGAGCACCCATGTTTTCAATCTTGTCCTCAAGTTCAATTTCTTTTGCAACAGTAACACCATCTTTTGTAATTACCGGTGCACCAAAACTCTTTTCAATTACAACATTCCGACCTTTGGGGCCTAACGTTACCTTTACAGCATTTGCAAGTTGATCAACACCCGTTTTTAATTTACCCCGGGCTTCAACATCATATTCGATTTGCTTTACCATTTTATTTTTCCTCCATTCGTTTTTTACAGCGTAAAATTTATAAAAGCAATTCAAAGATATCAAGATAAATACATACTTTTTTCCAGAAATATTAACTACGGAAATTCAGATTAATAAAAAGAGCGAATACGTTGACTCGCTCGGATTTTATTATCATGTATTATTTACCCGTTGTGTGAAACAGATTAAAAAATGGGAATCGCATGCTGTCAATAGTTTTTTTGATGTCATTTCGAACAGTCTTCGTCCGCCAGTTGGCGGACTACGCCCGTCAGGCCAAGTGAAGAAATC
>JAUXEL010000074.1 GCA_030620575.1 Fidelibacterota bacterium | reverse complement strand
TCCCGGGCATAGCTTAGCAATAAAGGTTCCGGAATAAAGTACATGGGACGAATAATATGGTATGAACCGTTAAAAAGCGCCTGTCTATGCATCATTGTGCTGATTTCACGTGAATATACCTGATTTAATAACAGGGTCTCTACAACGTCGTTTTTATGGTGTCCCAAGGCTATAGTCGTGCATTCATGGGCTTGTGCAGCCTCAAGTAAAAGGCGTCTCCGCTGCCGCGAACAGGTAAAACAGATGTTTTTAATGGACTTATGATGATTTAGTATATCCGACGTAATATACTGATAATCAGCGTATTTTCGACAATACTTCTCAATTTCCGGGTGTGATGTGTTAAAAAAGTCGACATATATTGCGGTGAGCTTAATATCGAAAAGAGAAAGCAGTCGCAAACAGCTCAGACTGTCCTTACCGCCGGAAATTCCAATGATGACCCTCTCCCCTGTTTTAAACAAATTCCATTTTTTGTTGGCCATTTCGATATAATTTATAAGTGTGGTTTCTAGTTTTGTCATGTCCATTTAATAGTTTAAGAGTTTAATGGTTTAAGGGTTTAATGGTTTAAGGCGTGACTCATAACTCTTGGTTTGGAGATTTAAAAATTTAGGAGTAGGTCTATCTTGGATATTGGATCCCAACTGCGTTAAAACTTCGTTGGGCATGCTTGTCTCTTGAATCTTCTGCCTATGTTTTTTTCTTTTCAATTCGCAGGACGGCCATAAAGGCTTCCTGAGGGACTTGTACCGCTCCGACTTGCTTCATGCGCTTTTTTCCCTTTTTCTGGCGTTCAAGTAATTTGCGTTTGCGGCTGATATCGCCACCATAGCATTTTGCCGTAACATTTTTGCGAAGGGCTTTGACATTCTCACGGGCAAGGATCTTTGATCCGATCGCTGCCTGTATAGGCACCTCAAACTGATGACGCGGGATAAGACTGCGTAATTTCACTACCAATTCGCGCCCCTGATACTGTGCGTATTCACGGTGAGTGATCACCGATAAGGCATCTACGGATTCGCCGTTGATCATAATATCCAGTTTTACCAGATTTCCGGGTCGGTAGCCGATATGCTCATAATCTAAGGAGGCATATCCCCTGCTTACTGTCTTCAGTTTATCATAAAAGTCAAAAACGATCTCAGAAAGCGGGATTTCATACATTAACTGAACTTTGGTTTTATCCAGATAATGGGTGTTTTTATAAATTGCGCGTTTGTCCTGCGTCAGTTTCATCAGTCCGCCGATATATTCCGAAGGCGTAATGATCTCAGCCCTGACATAGGGTTCTTCTATGCGTTCGATATCTGCCCGGGGCATCTTGGCAGGTGTGTCCACCTTGATCATTTTCCCGTTACGTAAAAAAGCGTGGTATTCCACATTCGGAACCGTAGAGATAATTTGCTGGTTAAATTCCCGTTCTAAGCGTTCCTGAACGATTTCCAGATGAAGCATACCCAAAAAACCGCAGCGGAAACCAAAGCCAAGGGCATCCGATGTTTCCGGTTCAAAATGCAGTGAGGCGTCATTGAGCTGTAATTTTTCCAGTGATTGACGCAGTTCCTCGTAATCTTCATTCTGTACCGGATAAAGACCCGAAAAGACCATCGATTTCATTTCTTTATAGTCTGCCAAGGGTTCAGCGGCGGGATTTTCAACTGTGGTAACAGTATCGCCGACCCGTAAATCCTTGATATTTCTTATTTGTGCGACAATATAGCCTACATCTCCGGAACGTAAAACACTGCTTTTTACGCGTTTGAGGTGGAAATGGCCGACTTCCGTGATCTCATATTTATTTTGACCTGCAAAAGAAACAAGTTTTTGTCCGGGACGTATCTCGCCATCCACGATACGGACATAAGGTATTGCACCCCGGTAGCTATCGTAGATACTGTCAAAAATCAATCCTCTTGCCGGCGCATTCACTTGCACCTTAGGTGGCGGAATACGCGAAATAATGGCTTCTAAGAGCGTATCAACACCTTCGCCGGTTTTGGCAGAGGTCAGAATGATATCGTTCTCTTCACAGCCGATAAGGTCGATAATTTGCTCTTTTGTGGATTCGATCTGTGCTCCCGGCAGGTCCACTTTATTAATTACCGGGATAATCTCCAAATCGTTGTCCAGTGCAAGGAAAGTATTGGAAACGGTCTGGGCCTCAATACCTTGAGATGCATCCACTAATAAAAGTGCACCTTCACAGGCGGCGAGACTGCGGGATACCTCATAACTGAAATCCACATGTCCGGGTGTATCGATCAAGTTTAAAATATAGTGTTGCCCGTCTTTGGCTTTGTAAGGCAGTCGAATAGGATGGGATTTAATGGTAATACCGCGTTCACGTTCCAGATCCATATCATCAAGAACTTGCTCCTTCATCTGAAATTTACTCAGCGTGCCGGTGATTTCCAGCAGGCGATCCGCCAGCGTGGATTTACCGTGATCAATATGCGCGATAATACTAAAATTCCGAATCATGCTTTTCATAGGATGAATATAGAATATCACATGCAGAATGCCAATAACAAAGAAACGGGGAAGCAAATATGCCAAGAAGCAAATATGCCAAGAAGCTAAGAAGCCAGGAAGCCGGGAAACAAACAGAAAAAGACCCTCTCACAAAGAATAATCCCTCTTCGTTTTTCATTCTCCATTATCAATTTCCTAAACCCTAAACTCTAAACCCTAAACTCTTAAATTCCCCGCCTTCTTGGTTCTTCTTTTCATTGCAGTGTAGAAATAATAGTAATATATTAACAGATGGTCATAATAAAAGTGTATTTTGCCACATGAAAATAAGAAAATATTACATTTTGTTCATTTTCTGCTTTATAGGTGTTCTGGCATCTGACTTTTCCCGTTGCCTGGAATTTAACGGTGAAAACAACTATGTGATCATTGACCACACTCCCTTGAATGTAAGCAGAAGATTCACTATAGAATGCTGGTTCAATGCACATACCTTTATAGACGGTGCAGCTATCATTGATAACGGCACGGCAGGTACATCGGGAGTTATTTCGGGCTACAGTATTTGCACTGCTGATTCCAATCGGATAGTTATTCGTATGGGAAACGGTAGTGAAGATGTTTGCGTACAGTTAGACAGTATTACTGCAAATGTGTGGCAGCATCTGGCCGTAACGTACGATAAATATAAAAATGATGAAAATATTGTTGTTTTCCTGAATGGAAAGGTCATTAAAAAGGTTGATTGTAAGATAATACTGACATATCCGGATAGTTTTCATCCCTATGGTTTGAATATCGGAGGCTATCGGGATGATCTGTATAAAGTATATTTTGACGGTATGGTGGATGAGCTGCGAATATGGAATGTTGTTCGAAACAATACGCAGATACGGGCGGCTATGGACTCTGAACTGGATTCCCTTGAAATAGGATTACAGGGGTATTATACATTTAATCATGAAAGCGGCGGTATCCTGGAGGACTTTAGCGAATCTGAAAATCATGGATTGCTTGTAAATATGCCGGATTCATGCTGGAAGCTTTCCTATGCGCACCTGATGGCCCTTCAACCGAATGATGTCGCGTTCCGCCGTATTGTACTCGCATGGGGATCCTCACCGGGTTTCACTTCTTTTACTGTAGACCTTTCAGAAGAATCGGATTTTTCTTCTTCCCTGCCCGGATTCCCCCTGGAAGATATTAGCACCAGTTATTACATTATTGATGATATTGAGCCCGGAAGCTATTATTACCGCGTTAAAGGACATTTTGGAGGAGAAGATCCGGATTTTGAGCCTTGGTCTAATATACAATTCACAGCTACCGTTACGGATGTTGCAACCCCCATTACCCTCTCCCATTTTTCTGCTGAAGTAAAACAGAACAAAATTCATATCACATGGCAGACCGAAAGTCAGACCGAGAACGCGCTTTTTGTACTGCAGCGTTCTGAAAATGAAGGAAAGTGGCAGACAATTAACCGGCAGGACGGTGCCGGGACAAACAATGTAACCATGTCGTATGATCATATCGACAGACATATCATTCCCGGGGAAATCTATAAATACCGTTTGCAAAACATCTCTTTTTCCGGTGAAATTGATTCATCGGCTGTGTGCTCAATCCGCCTTCCGGAACATTCCGCATTCTTATCTACGCAATTTGATCTGGAATCTATCTATCCGAACCCTTTTAATCCGCGCGTAAAAATCCGTTTTATGGTCTATGAGCAAAATGATATACATATAGAGATATATTCTCTGCAAGGTACTTGCATTGACGTATTGAGCAATAAAAAATATGAACCCGGAATACACACTGTTAATTGGGAACCGCAGAACCTCGCTACCGGTATCTATGTTCTCCGTATTTGGTCACCCATTCAAAGTAATACACATAAACTATTGCATTTAAAGTAGTTACAAAGTTCCCAAAGGAGTATTATCATGAAAAAATACTGGATCTTATGTCCGTTTATTTTATTTCTACTGAATTCTTGCCTAAGCATTTCTAATAATACGCTTACATCGCCAAACCGTTGTATACGGGTAAATGTAGACCTCAATACGGAGGGACAACCTTTCTATCTGGTGAAATATAAAGGTAAGACTGTCATCGATACTTCGATGCTTGGATTTGATCTTGGTGGCGATGCGAGCAATTTTTCAGCATTCAAGGTAGTTAAAACGAGTCACAGCATGCGCCGGAATGAGCCATGGGAACTTCCATGGGGTGAACAACGGGTCGTTGAGGATAATTTTAACGGATTAACTGTATTATTAAAAGAGGAAGCCGCACCGTATCGTAAGCTGTTTCTGGAATTCAAGGTTTTTAATGACGGGCTCGGATTTCGTTACATTTTTCCTGATCAGTCAAACCTCGAAGAGATGGTAATTTTAGATGAGAATACGGAGTTTAATCTGACAGGCGATCATCGGGTATGGTGGATACCCGGAGATTGGGATATCTATGAACACTTGTATAAGAACACCCGTTTTTCTGAGATCAATGCTCTTGATTATGCCGTTTTGAGTGGTCTTGCACAGACCTACATTCCCGAAAACGCGGTAAATACACCGCTTACAATGAAAACAGACGATGGCTTGTATTTAAGTTTTCATGAAGCGAATTTAACAAATTATGCCGGCATGACCCTGAAAATAGATAATAAAAATTATAAGATGATAAATGAATTGGTTGGTAATGATAAAGGAATTAAAGCAATCGTGAAAACACCGTTTGCAACACCCTGGCGGACCATCCAAATTGTTGAACAGGCCGGTGATTTAATTGAATCCAATCTCATTCTTAATCTCAATCCGTCGGCAAAATTCGATATTTCGTGGTTTAAACCGACCAAATACATGGGCATTTGGTGGGATATGCATATCGGGACCAGAACATGGGATTATAAAAGCGGGCGGCATGGCGCGACAACGGAATACGCGAAGAAATATATTGATTTTTGTGCCGAAAATGGTATCGGCGCGCTTCTTGTGGAAGGCTGGAACACCGGTTGGGAGCGCTGGTTCGGTGATTTTGACCGCGAGGGCGTATTTGATTTTGTTACCCCCTACCCTGATTATGATCTCGAAGAGGTTGTTGCTTACGGAAAAAGCAAAGGTGTGGAAATCATTATGCATCACGAAACCTCTGCGGCGCCGCGCACCTATGAGCAACAACTTGATACAGCGTATGCATTGATGAATAAGCTTGGGATATCGGCCGTTAAAACGGGTTATGTAGGAAAAATCATTCCAAAAGGCGAATATCACCACGGTCAGTGGATGGTAAATCACTACAGGAAAGTGCTGCAAACTGCTGCACGTGCGCATATTGCGGTTAACGCGCATGAACCGATCAAAGACACCGGTATTCGACGCACTTATCCCAACGCTATTTCCCGGGAAGGTTTGCGGGGACAGGAATTTAACGCCTGGTCGCCCGATGGCGGCAATCCACCTAATCATCTGCCGATTGTTGCATTTACACGCATGCTCGCAGGTCCGATTGACTACACCCCGGGCATATTCAATATTAAACTTACACCATACAAAGATTACAATCAGGTGAACACAACCCTCGCCCAGCAGTTGGCATTATATGTCGTAATTTACAGTCCGATCCAAATGCTGCCGGACCTTATTGAAAATTACGAAGGGCATCCCGCTTTTCAATTTATACGCGATGTAGCTGTTGATTGGGAGGAAACCCGTGTTCTGGACGGTGAGATCGGTAAATTTGTCACTATCGCACGCAAGGAACGCGGAACGGATAATTGGTTCCTCGGCAGTATTAGCAATGAAGATGAACGCCGGATCTCTATAGAATGTAATTTCCTCGACCGGGGTAAAAAGTACACAGCGGTTATTTATTCCGACGGGAAAAATGCTCATTGGGATGATAATCCAACCGATTATCAGATTGATACCGTCACCGTTTATCATCGCAGTAATATTAGCCTAAATCTCGCTCCCGGGGGCGGTTGTGCTATATCTTTTAGAAGAAGTAACTAGTGACTGGAAACTGGTGACCCGTCTTCCCCGAATTAATCGGGGCCAGGCAGGTTGGTGAAGAAAAGAAAGAGAAGTAATGACAGACCTGCCAGCTTGACCCGCCATAGCGAAGCGAAGGCGGGATGCTGGCTGGTCGAAAAAATCAAATCAGAGGAATTTCCACATCTTTCATACTATAACGCTGTAATAGGTTTTCTTCTTTATATTGCAATGTAAAAGCGGAAGTAAGCTCAATGAATTGTTCTCTGCCACCAAATAATTCTAAAACAAAATCAGATGATAACATTGCATTGTTATCTATAATACCTTTATATGAAGAATATGGCCAGATATCACAGGAAGAAACTAACTTATGATGGATTGGATTTCGATGAATATAATAGATCAACCACATAAGATAACTTTCATCCTGAATTTCTTTAAATTTATATCCATGTTGAAACAACCTGCCATGGCGTTGATGCGCTATGTTATATGAACGAGTATAGCTATTGAAAAAGTTTTTTAATCCCTGGTCAACGGATGCATATTCTCGACCATCCGGCAGATCCGTCAGTTGACGGACGCCAGCCGGAAGGTCTGTTGGTTCTTTTATTCTTATTAATAAATGAAAATGATTGGGTATAAGACAATAAGCCAAGATATGGGCAAATGGCAAGAGATAGCGTTTCATTTTATCAATAAAATATACATAATCTCTTTCAGTCTGAAATAATTTTTCATTACCGATTGATCTGTTATAAATATGATAAAAAGAGTTAATATCAAATTTGATTGTTTTCATATCGTCCCCCAACGATTCAATTAATATTTATTATATTTATCTAATATATTATTTATACTTCAGTTACCAGCCCGCCCGGCGTAGCCTTCTTGACCACCGGAGGTTTACCGAAGGTGGTGGCGAAGCGGGGTTACTAGTTTCCAGTCTCTAGTTACCAGTTATTGAATGATCTCTTTTTCGTATTCAATAACCTCGTTCTCCATATTTTCATAGCTCTTGGAAAGTGAAAAACGTTCATAGATCGTCGGTTGCTGTGTTTTCAATTCATTCATGAGTCGCGTATTGATTGATCTCGGAGTAATAGCATAGAGGGCATAGACCGTGTAGACACCTTTCTGCAGGGTAATGGTTTCTTTTACAGCAAAAATTCCCTGTATAGTGGTATTAATAATGACCTGAGCGGTCTTTTCGAATGATTCTTTAATCTCGGAATTATTTCCGTTGCCAAGTTCTTTGATATACAAAGCGGAGATTCCGTCAATACGTGACTGGATACTCTGCCCTATTTTGATATAGGCGTCGGTACGGGCTTTATCACGGGCAATATCCTCGCGCTGGCTTTTCGCCTCACCAATTTCCGCGACACCGCCGAGCAGACGGTATTGTTTTGCTTTTTTCATCAGTTTGTCGCGCTGCTTATTATGTACAATTTTCATTGTTGAACATGAACTTAGAAGCAGTACGGTGACCAGGACAAGCAATAAGTATGTTGTTTTTTTGATCTTT
>JAUXEL010000059.1 GCA_030620575.1 Fidelibacterota bacterium | reverse complement strand
TTGGCCATGCCGGCTCAAATCATCACCCAGATCATCTATGTCCAAATCGTGTAAGAGACCGGTAATACCCCAAAATGTTTCATCTTTTCCAAGATGTTCTGCGATCGCACGCATAATCACTTCAGTTTCCCGGCAGTGATTGCGCAGATATCCGCTGCTCAGATGGGTATCAAAAAGCGTCTTAGCTTCAGAATGTGTCATTGATCGTTTCATTATTATAACCTGCTTTTTATATTTTATTAAGCGACAATTTAGTATAAAAAAAGGAAAAAACAAAAGGCTCTATATGCATAATAATGGATAGAGAAAGAATTTCATAAATTAATCACATAAACAATAGCAAAGAAATATTTACACTGGCATTGCAGGTAAGTTACCTACGGGAAATCAGATCAGTCACATTTTAGGAGGGTATCAAAGGGAATTGGAAACAACAAATCTCTTCCACTTAATAAAGCGGAAATGAAAAAAAATAGAAACAGAACAATTTCCCCTCCCCGACCCCGAAGCCTCGGGGCGGGGAGGGGACAAAGGGAAGGTCAAATTTACATGTATGATATTCACACCTTGATAAGAACCACCCCCTGCCCCCTCCTAAATTAGGAGGGGAGAGAAGAGGGGGAGACACAAAAAAGCAGTATTAAATCTCATTGGAGTGGTGTTGTCAATTATATTGAAAGTAGAATAAATAATGGGAACCTTAAAGGAATCAACTCAAAAACGCAACTAACTAAAAAAACCAAAGGTTATGAAAATATCAATAACTTTATTATGATGATTTACTTCATTTGTGAAAAACTTGAATTTTTGATTACCCACGGTATTTCATATAGAACCAAACAAAAGGCGGAATACCTGACAATTTATTTCCCGATGATGAAAACAAATAAGTATTTGCTTATCATGAATAAATGTCACAAATTTATCGCATATAATAACGAGATATCGTGTGAATTATCGTAAAAAGAAGACAGTAAGATTTAATTGAATATCAAACAAGGATTAATCAGGCCTCGTCCCGGTGTATATCCCCGAAGCTTCGGGGTCCGACAGGCGATTTAAAAAGGCAGAAGTGGATACCAAAACAAATTAAAAATCGCTGTTTGATGTTCCTTGTTCTTAAATCAAACAAAGAAAACAAAAAAGTTGGAAAACAATAAAAGCCATTTTACCTCTCGGATCAATAGTTTTCCATGTGCAATGGAACGTAAAAAATAACCTGTGGAAATCTTTATGAAACGCTTATTATTTTTAACTTCTGTATTAGTACTATTATATAGTTGCGCTGGAAACATGCCGGACTGGTTCAGCCAGCGTGAAGATTATTTCCCGTCGGAAGAGTATATTGTGTCAGAAGGATGGGGTGCCACTCCGGATGCAGCTATAAAGAACGCAGCTGTCAATATGGCATATACATTTCAAACGAATATATCCGTTGAAAAAAACATCCTAAAGCGATATCAGAGTTTTTCTGATAATAAGAATTTCTCTGAATATATGTCTGAATTCAGTGAGGAGGTAGCAACGCTTATTTCCGATCAGAATCTGGTCAATATTTTATTTGTAGAACCGGTAAAAAACCGCAAAACAAAATCCTATTTTACCCTTGCATATATGCAACGCAGCGAAACAGGCATTATTCTAATAGACAGAATAAAACGCAATCAGGGAAACATGGAAGACTATGTTCGCTTTGCGCATATAGCAGCTGATCCGGTAGAAAGTTATATTTGTTACAATGCAGCCTGGCTAATATCCGGCCACATCCGTATGCTGCAGGAACAGCTTGATGTCCTGTTACCGGGTGTGTCTGTCCCGTCGATCTATAGCTTCAGCGAGCTAAACGAAAAGGCAGAAGCCGCGGCAAAAAAGATTAAATTTAATATCTCAGTAGAGGGAGATAAGGACGGGCGAATTTCTCAGGCCATACATAAAGCAGTGAATGAAGCAGGCTTTTCCGTGACTACAGATACGGGTTTGATGAATATAAAGAGCGATGTACAAATTCAAGCTATTGATTTGCACCAGGAATCCTTAGTATTTGTTGCATGGGAACTGCATCTTAATGTGCTTAATGCAAAAGGAGAAACCATATTATCAAATATGGAACAAGGCCGTGAGGGAAGTATCAATATGCAGGGGGCTGTATTGAATGCCCATAAAAGCATGTATACGTATCTGGAACAAACACTCAGTTCGGATATCACACAATATTTTGATACAAAACTAAAATAATTTTTTCGATCTATTTAGAGATAAAAGCATAACATAAAGTATGTATTTCACCCGTTGTGTGAAACAGATCAGAGAATGGGAATCGCATGCTGTCAATAGCTTTTTTGATGTCATTTCGAACAGTCTTCGTCCGTCAGGCCGGAGCGCAAAACCACCCCTCGCGTCATCCCGGGCGTGCGTAGCCTTGGCAGAGCTAAGACCCGGGATCTCAATTTATATTAGCCCATTCATTAATGCAGATACTGATCCCCCGAACCATCGGGGCTATGCCGGACAGGTCGCCCGTCAGGCCAAGTGGAGCTTGCTCTACAGCTTGTCAAACGAAGCCCCGACCCCTCGGGGCGAAGTTTGGAAACCGTCGTTGACGGTGGAGAAGAGAAATTTCAAACTTCAAGCCATTCTTTATTATTTAAGATCTCTCCGCTTCATCCGTCAAATGACTCCAATCCTTCGGGGAGCGAGATGACATAAATATTTGCCAATTGTCAACTGTCAATTATTGTTTTATATTCTCTGTAATTTGAAAACGGAGAATTCTTTTATATGAACGAAAAATATGGATTACTATTAGATTTCGACGGTGTGGTTGTAGATAGTGAACCGCTGTATGAAGTTGCCATGAATAAGCAATTTAAAAAATATGATATCAAGGTAGGTCCGGAAGACTGGTTGTTTTTTAAAGGAAAAGATGCGAAAGCGGTTTTTTCGTATATTGATGAAAAATTTCATTCAAAAATAGACCTTGAATGTCTGAAACGGGACTACCAAATTGACTTATTAGATGAATTTAAACGGAATATGCGCTATATACCCGGTTTTTTAGATTTTTTTAATGCTTGCCGGACGCAGTTTCAGGATGTGCTGGTGACATCCACATCACGGAAGGTGATGGAGTGGACTTTTGAGAATATTCCGGTTGATAATATATTTACAATGATGATCACCTCCACGGAAGTACAAAACACCAAACCACATCCCGAACCATATTTGATGGCCGCTGAAAAAATCGGTATTCCAATTCAGGAATGCATTGTTATTGAAGATTCGGTAAACGGAATTCGGGCCGGAAAAGCAGCCGGTGCCAAAGTTATTGCCATTAGCAACACGTTTGATAAAAGTATTTTACACGAAGCGGATATGATCGTTAGTTCTTACGATGAATTGTCTCCTAAAGTACTTAAGGAACTTATAAATAAGTAAACTTGAAATAGAAATTATAGTTTAAGGGTTTAAAAAGATAGTCGCTAAATTAAACTTTTAAACAATCTGGAACAAGGAAAAGAAAATAATCCAAGGTATGAAATTATCGCTTAAGAAATTAGATAGAGGATTATATCCCCTAATGGTGGGATGGTTTATCAATTCTCTTGGATTTGGTGCAGTTGTTCCCTTTATGACGGTATATTTTCATACGATTCGCGGGGTCTCCATGACCCATATTTCTTTATTTTTTCTTGCGGCAGCCATTTGCCGTACCGTGTCACAAAGTATTGGCGGGTTCCTGTCCGACCGGATTGGCCGAAAAGGTTTAATGGTCTGGAGCCAGCTGAGTCGCAGCCTTATATTTTTGTTTGCGGGACTCGCTATCCGGGCGGACCTCGGCATTTGGGTGTTGGCAGGCATTTTACTCAGTCAGTACTTAATATCATCCTTTTTTCAACCCGTTGCTTCAGCGATGATAGCGGATATTTTGCCTGCAAAAAAACGTCCCAATGGATATGCACTGATGCGAATGGCCGGCAATATAGGATGGGGAGCAGGACCCGCCATCGGTGGTTTCTTATTCGATGTTTCCTATGATTCATTATTTTTCTTTACCGCTGTCGCCTTTTTTATTTCCGGTCTGTTTGTTGTTATAAAAGTAAAAGAAACCACCGATTCCACGTTACGGCAAACCGCCCCCGAAACTTCGGAGCGGGGGCGGCCCCGATACTTCGGGGCCACTATGGCTGCCGCGTTTAAGCAGGATCGCGTCTTTCTTTTCTTCTGCATTGTTACGCTGTTTTTGTTTTTAACCTGGGGTCAGTTTATATCTACACTCTCTGTCTATATGAGTAAAGACATCGGACTTTCTTCATCTCAAATTGGCTGGTTGTACACTTTTAACTCCTTACTTGTCATTATTTTTCAGTTAATTATTACCCATACGACCCGCAAAAAGAATCATTTTGTTTTAATGATGATCGGTGCATTGCTTTTTGCACTGAGCTATTCCTTTATGGGCTGGATGTCATCCTTTATCATGATGATGATCGTTATGGTATTCATTACTTTTGGAGAGATGTTTGCGGGACCCACCGGAAATGCCATTGCCTCCAATATGGCCCGGCGCGGGCAATTTGGTCGCTATCAGGGCATATACAGCTCCATTAGTACATTGGGATGGTCTCTGGGCCCCTTTATCGGTGGAATATTAATGGACCTTATTCCTAATATGAAGATATTCTGGCTGACGGTGTCTTCATTTGGATTACTGGCCTTTTTGGGGTATTTTATCTTATATATAAAAACAAAGGAGAAGATGCGCAATGAAAACATGGACTAGTACCCTGACGGTCAGAAGTTATGAGTTGGACTCATTCGGACACGTAAATAACGGCACATTCGCGAAATATCTTGAAAAAGCACGGGGGGATTACCTTATAGAGGCTGGGGTGCATTTTGATGATTTTCATAAATGGAAAAAATATCCTGTGATCGCAAAAGTCTGTATTGAATATAGATCACCGGCCTTTTTTAATGAAAAGCTGACTATCAACGCGAAGGTTTTACGATTGGGCACATCATCCCTTACATTGAAATACAAAATAATAAAAACCGATAATACACTCTGTGCCACAGCGGAAACTATTATGGTATTTGTGGATAAAAAAGGGAAATCGACACCCATGCCTGAAATCCTGCGGGAGGCTTTTGGAAAATGATAGTAACTGGTAACTGGTGACGGGTAACTAGTGAAGAGTATAAAAAGGCAGGGTATAGGCGAGTAAAAACGCAAAATCAAATTGTCATCTTGACCCCCGAAATTTCGAGGCTGGCTGGTGGAGTAGTGGAGAGATATCATATTGTGATTTATTTAGATCCTAACGATTGATTGTTGAAAGCCTTATCCCGTAAATCCTGTTATCCTGTCAACTTAAAATCATGTTTTAAAATATGCCATCAAAATTATTCCTAACTAAACCAAATAAAATATTGACTTTACAATATGAAAAATGTATCTTTTTCAGCTTTTTAATATGAGAAAAAAAGAGGAATACATGGCATATCCATCGTCAACAAAAAAACGCATTCGACAGGCAAAAAAACGGAATCTCCGGAACCGTCATTTTAAATCTATGATGAAAACATTGATAAAACGTGTTGAAGAAGCTCCCACTAAAGAAGAAGCATTAAAATTGTTTCCGGAAGCTATTTCCACAATTGACAAAGTTGCTCAAAAAGGTATTATTCACAAAAACAAGGCTGCCAATAAAAAATCCAGTCTGACACGCTATGTGAATGCTTTATAGTCGATAAAGCAAAAGAAAAATATTAACCTCAGTGAACTAAGATTACTGAGGTTTTTTCGTATTTGTTGAAAAAATGCACACACTTATCCTGCGAAGCCCCGAGGGGTCAGGCAGGGCAATTGACAATTGAAAATGGAGAATTAAGAGTGAAGAATTGTCTGTCTGGTATCTTGTTAGGCGAAGTTTTGACCCAATAGAGTTATCCTGTGTATCCGGTTATCCTGCCTGCCCGGCATAGTCTTGACGAAGCCGGGTCTAAAAATATTATCCCGTTACTCATTACTCTTCGCGGCTTTATTTCTTTGTGTCTTCCGTTTTCATCCATCTGCCCCGAGGCCTCGGGGGTCGGGGAAGACGGAAACCCTAAACTCTAAACCTACCGGTTTCCGGTCACTTCACTATACAATACCCTTTAGGCTTAAGTTTCACCCGTCCATGGCGGATAACACCGGAAGTACCGTCAGAAAATACAGTGGTTTTTACATCGCATTGGTACGTTTGTTCTTTTTCACTGTAATTCATTAATATAAACCAGGTTTCATTGCGGTAGCGTCGCGAAAAACCGCCGACCGATTTTGTATCGGCTATCTGATGCAGATTACCCTTGGTCAGGATCGGAGAACTTGTCCGGAAACGTGATAATTTTGAGATCAGATTATAGGTCGGCCAGTGAATTTTATACCAATTAATGTCGGTTTTATCATATAAACTCATGTAAGTCGGGTCATTGAGTTCCTCACCGCAATAGATCATAGGAATGCCGGGAGCTGTAAAGATGGTAAAAAGTGCAAGGTGATGATCCATCGTTCCCAGGGCTTTTGTTGCACGTGCTGTTTCATGATTTTCCGCAAAATGCAGGACTTTAGTTTCTTTTGGGTATTTCTTGATTTCATTTGCAAGCGTTTTTCCGATAGAGGAAGCATCAGCTTTGCCATTTGCAATGTCTGTGAATGTGCGGTAAAGATCCCAGCCTGCGACCGCGTCCATACCGAAAAGCACATGTTCGGGGTTATCGCTACCGGACAGAAGAAATGGATTGATATTGTTTTCTTTAAAATGATCCCGGACATTCTGCCAGAAATCCCGGGGAATATCATCACTTTCGTTATAACGGAATCCATCCACACCCTGTTCAAGCCAAAAATCAAAATATGATATTACGCGGACGCGCAGATTTTCATTGTCATAATTTAATGCAAGCACATCTTTGCGATTTGATCCCGGAGGAGCCAAAAGCTTCCCGTCGTTATTTTGCTGATAATAAGCGGGATAATCATTTACCCAGGGATGATCGCTTGCTGTTTGATTGACAACCGCGTCAATAATTAATTTTATTTTATTTCGGTGCAGCATGGAACGCATACTGCTGAATTGCGAAAGACCGCCGTAGCGGGAGTTGGTCGTAAAATAGTTTCGCACCGCGTAAGGAGATCCCAGCGTTCCCATTTTGTTTTTTCTTCCAATAGGATGGATCGGCATGAGCCATACCATATTGACTCCAAGCTGTTTTAAGCGGGGAATGGTGTTTTCAAGACCGGTAAAAGTGCCGGAAGGTGACATATTCCGAATATATGCTTCGTATAAAATAAGATTATCCACATAAGAAGCGGGTTCGTGATAAAGGGGCATGGAATAATAATCATGTTTCTTGCTGCTGATCAGGGTATCGGGTAATGCTTTAATGATCTTGAGATCAAGGATACCAAATGAGTCTTCTTTATATTCATTCCGGATGATGATCTCATTATAGGTGTTTTCATGCAGGTAATTACATATTTTGATCGCATAAGTATCAGTAAAATCAACCTGATCAAGAAAATCACCGTTAAGCCATATTAATGATGTGCTGGCAATCGTATTACATGTCAAAAGATAACTTGCAGTACTGTCGAGTTTTCCAACCTTGAAACTTTGTTTATGCCAACGGTAGCGGGCATTTTTGATCTGCCAATCGTCCCAGGTGCTTCCGGAAAATTTCCCGCTTGGGAATTCTTTAAACCATGCCTGTGATATGCCTTCGGCATCCGTATCATAAACAGTTGCCCATTTATTACTTAAAATTGGGGGATCTACTATGGGCTGCTGTGCACAGGCTGCTGTTAGGAATACAAGAACGAATAGAGTCAGCAGATTATATATATTTTTCATCGATATCCTCAGATGGAATTTTTTATTAATATAATTCATTTCTTGAAAAAATAGAAAAAAATCACGAAATTTAAAAGAGTTATGATAAAATTATGACAGTATCAAAAAATAAATTATTTATAATTGATGGAATGGCAATTGCCTATCGTGCGCATTTTGCCCTTATCCGTAGTCCTCTCGTTACCAGCGATGGGCGGCATGTGAGTGCAACCCATGGTTTTCTGAACGCATTGTTAAAAATTATTCGTGATGAAAATCCCGATTTTCTCAGTGTTGCCTTTGATTCCCGTGAAAAAACCTTCAGACACAAAAAATATCCCGAGTATAAGGCAACCCGTGAAAAAATGCCTTTTGAAATGCGACCGCAAATTCAGTGGATAAAAGATATCCTGAATGCTATGAATATTCCCATCATTGAAATTCCGGGATATGAAGCGGATGATATTATTGGGACGCTTGCGCAACGGGCAGAAAATGAAAATATTGATACCTATATGGTGTCCGGTGATAAGGATTTTATGCAGTTGATCACAGAGCATATTTTTCTATACGCGCCCGCAACAGGAAAACGCCCCTTGATTGTTTACGGAAAAGAGGAAGTGGAAGAAAAATGGGGCCTGCCACCCGAACATATTATTGATCTACTGGGCCTCATGGGCGATTCCTCTGATAATATTCCGGGTGTTCGTGGAATTGGAGAAAAAACAGCAGTAAAATTACTAAAAAAACACGGGTCTCTCGAGGCTGTGCTTTCACATGCCGGGGAAGAACCCAATACACGAGTGCGTGAAGGACTGCAGGAACAGGCGGATATGGCGCGTTTAAGCCGTGAACTGGTAACTATTGATACCATGGTCCCAATGCACATCTCTTGGGAAGATATGCGCGTAAATAACAGCTATGAGCATGATACACTGCGCGAAAAACTGCAATCGCTTGAACTTTTTAAATTTATTCGTGATTTAAATTTGGATAGCGATCATTCAGGCATTCAATTGTCTTCACAGGAACAGAAATATACACTTTGCGAAACAGATAAAGATATTCGGGAATTAGTCGAAAAATTACAGCAGCAGACAGTGATTTCCGTGGACACCGAGACCGATGGACTCGATCCGATAATTGCGCCGCTGGTGGGCCTGTCTTTTGCTTTTACACCCTGGGAAGGATATTATATTCCATATACCAGGGAACATTTAGCATTATTGGAGCCGGTTTTAAGCAATGCGGATATAATAAAGGTGGGTCAGCATATAAAATTTGATATGCTGGTATTGCAGCAGCACGGCGTTCATTTGCAGGGAGAATTATTTGATACTATGCTGGCAGTTTATCTTTTGAATCCCGATATGAACTCCTATAAATTAGATATTCTGTCTGAGCGCTATCTGCATTATCACATGATACCCATTACCGATTTAATCGGCACAAAAAAGAGCAAGCAAATTCCGATGTCACAGGTTCCTCTCAAAGAAATCACTTTTTATGCAGCCGAAGATGCAGATATAACATTTCGCTTATATGAGGTTTTTAATAAAAAGCTTAAACAAGCTTCCTTGTCCACGGTATTTCATGAAATTGAATTACCGCTGGTGCGAGTACTGGCAGATATGCAATATGAAGGAGTTTATGTAGATATTGCCTTTTTGCGTAAAATGAGTGCTGATATTGGTAGCAAGATGACCATAATGATGCAAGAGATCTATGATCTGGCA
>JAUXEL010000141.1 GCA_030620575.1 Fidelibacterota bacterium | reverse complement strand
TTTAGTTCCGCTTCAAAACCACGAACATCTTTACAGTTCCGCGCATCAGCAACAGAATATGCAACCTTATGGTCTAAATTGGTATAGTACGTCCATGCCGGCTGATCGGTAATATCTTTATAATAACCCTTTAATTTAAGAAGGTAATCATCCATCAAGCGGTGTTCATATCCCAATTCATACTGAACTGTCCGGCAATAGTTAATTTCAGGATTACCGAGACGGTTAATCTGTCCGGATCCCAGCCGGTCGATAACAAAGCGGTAGCGTGACTGAGCCAGGGCGTTAAAATGCCCGTAATTGAAATAGATCTTTGCCCGTTCTGAAATTGGGTGTGATATAGCAAAACGCGGACTCAGAGCCATAATGGGACTTGTTCGCTGTGTTGTTGCCAAACTGTCAATATAGGGACCGTTAAGGCTTGTTAACAGATCATCATAATTTTCAAATACATACCAATCGGTATTTGCCTGTGACATATCAAAGCGCAGGCCGAGATTAAGGACCATACCTTCAAATTCCAGTTTGTCTTGTGCATAGGCACCCAAACGCCAGGGATTCTGATACCATTCATTATAATAGGACCAGAACATATTGGTAGGATGGTCATTCCATGAATTGATCTCATACTGGGTATAAACAAATTTAAAACCGGTTTTAAACTCGTTATTTTCATTTAACTGGTTTTTATAATCTGCTTTTGCAATGGTGCTATAGTTTTTACTCCGATCCTTTGCAAAACCACCCCAGTCCGTACGCATACCGGCAACATCTTCGTAACCGCCAATACCATCTCCATCTAAGGTATACCAATAACCATAGGGTTGTTCATCTAACCAGTAACCGGGTATAATTTCTTCTACCAGTGTAGTATCGCGGGGATCAAGTCTGTTTGTATAGTATGACGATCCTAAATGTTGTAAATATACTTCATAAAATGAGTGATTATTCAATTGATGTGACCATCTTAATCCGATACTGTTTCGCGTTATTTCAGTGGGACAGAATGTTGCATCCATATAAAGATAATAATCTGTGCTTACAACATTTGTTACTCCATATACCGAGCGGAAATAATCATCACCGGTCGGGATAGATGTCCACGAAGCTCTACTGACCGATTGGACTTTACTGTGCATTGCTGAAATATTTAATTTAATCTTGTCACTAATATCGGATGTTAGTTTAAGCGCTAATTTGTCATCATTATAGGTATCACGTGCAAGAGGTACTGCGAGAGCTTCCTGTTCACCGCGATAGGAAGCAAAAAAGCGCAGGTTGCCAAGTGCTTTGCCAATGAAAGGAACAGGGCCGCCAACACCTATATCAATAGTGTAGTCCGGACTGACAATATTTGCCGAACGGCGACGCTGATATTGATATACACGTTGCCATGCGGCTGCGGTTAAATCATTATCATCATTATTGTCCCGCAACTGGTTTAAGGCATAATTATTAAATCCCTCCCATGAATTGTTTTCACTTAGTTTATAGGTGTCCCAAGGTGAATCTGTATATTGACCGTCGGCATTATTGTCAACAAACGGTTCACCCATATCCCATTGTCCGTTTTCATTAATATCTGTATAATCTTCCGGGTCGGTTCCCCACCATGCAACATCATCATCGTTATAAGGACGTGCAAAATAAGCATCTTCTGCTGTGATAACCGGACCAAAATATTTTTTATTGGGCGCGGCATACCGTAAGGTTATGCCTGCATCATATTTCTCTTTATCGCCTTCTTTCGTTACGACATTGATCACGCCGGAACGGGCATTTTCATACTCGGCGTTGAAACCGCCAATTTGGATATTTACAACCTGAACAGCGTTAATGCTGACCGTTGTATAGGGCACATTCGAGCGTTCATCGTTCATACTCATACCGTCAACATTAAATGCTGCTTCGTATGCAGAACTTCCACGAATATTGAAGTTCTTGTCAATACCGGCTTCCATGCCGATCACATCGTTCAAACTTTGAACAGGCAATGATTTGATCTGATCGGAAGAAATATCCGTCTGACTACTGGCAACATCCACTTTAATAATTTCTTTTTTCGCAGTAACAATGACTTCATCCAAGCCGATAACTTCTTCGGTCAGTATCATATTAACTCGTGTGGTGAGGTCGATTCGAACGTAAACGCCTTCTACCACCATGCGGGTATATCCCACCATTGACGAAACAACATTATATGTTGCCGGTGGAACATTTAAAATAACATAATATCCATTCTCATCCGTAAATGATCCCAGCCCGGTACCTTGAATAATAACATTGGCACCGATCAGAGGTTCATCCGTTTCTGCATTGACAACGCGACCGGTAATCTTTCCGTGCATACCTGCCATTAATACAGATGACAACATAATAAGACATATTATAACGATTAATATTTTACGCATAACTCTCATCTTTTTGTTTAAAAGTTACTAAAATGCAAACCCAATCGTAAAGCGTTGAACATCCGCAAAATATGATGTTGGTGTATACGCGTAATCTACTACGATACCTTTGATATTTAAACCAAGACCAAAGCTCAAGTTTTGAATATCTTCACTTGTACGATATCCGGCCCGTACAAAAACGAGATCCATAAATCCGTATTCCAAACCAATATTAAGCTGTTCGGGGTGTGACCGGTAATGCAGGGCGTCAACAGAAAGTTTAAGAGACCGATTTTTAGGCTTTTCAGGCAATAGATCCAACATGTCCATTGCCAGCCCCATTGAAAATGTCAATGGAAGCTGAAAACCTTCGTCCTCATATTTAATCTCTCCGGAGAAGTTGCGAATAGTCATACCAAAAGCAAGGCTCTTCCATCCGGTGTAATACAGGGTACCAAAATCCACAGAGATACCGCCGGCAACATTTAATTTTGTTCTAAGGCTGTCCCCGTATGGGATAATGCTTTGTCCAAGCTGCTGTACAACATATCCAATATTTCCACCAACAGAAAATTTATCTGTAAGGGAACGGGCATATCCAACACTAACAGCTAAGGCGGTAGGATTCATCATTCCTGTTTCGACATATCCTTGATCGTTCGGGGCAACAACGGTACCCATGCTTTCACCGTAATCAATGTTACGAGCTGTAATACCGAATACACCATAACGTCCTTTTGACGGACTGAAAGCTGCTGAAAAAGCATTGTGTTTAATATCCGCGATCCAGTTGTTCTGGCTTGCCGATACATCCATAAAGCTTGTCATTTTTGCTGCAGATGCCGGATTATAAAAGAATGCCATGGAATAGTTTTCAATAGCCGTCATGGCTTGTCCCATTGCAGCACCTCGACCGTCTGTAGCAACACTCAAAAATTGCATTCCTGTTTGTGCTAATTTTTGATCTTCGGCCAGCCCGAATGAGCATGCGATCAAGGCCAAAAGAACTATACTAATAATTCGTTTCATTTTAAACTCCTTAAGTATATAAATATATTATCTGATTTTCTTAGTTTACGATACCAAAAAAGTAGTTTTTGCTTTTATAGGCCGCATTTTCAGCTTTTTTAAAACGAATATAATACGTACCGGCGTCTAACGAGTAGGTATAATGCTCGCGAATAAGTGAATTTCGGGTATCGCCTTTAAAAACCATTGCGCATGCTGTGCTCATTCCATAGCTATCATATTCAGCGATATTACTGTTTGCGTCCCAAATAGCGATAGTACCGTGAATATCCATCCAAAAATTGTATGTACCTGGAATTAATATTTCTACTTTAGTAAAAGCACTTAAGTAACTTGATGATACATAAATCTTATACGCATTTATTGGTGATATCAACACTTTAGATAGTGAGTCTCTTACTGTTTTTCCATTGCTAATTTCAAGATCAAGAAAACCCAGAGTAGCAATATCATATACAAGACTTGTATCAATTATTGTTGTGTCGGTAGCCAAGGTATCATATACTTCTACCACACTTAAAGTATCATACATTTTAACGGTATCAAGATAAGAATCTTTCCAATTGTTATTAATTAATTCTAAAACAACTCCTGAAATTTCTTTTTTGATAAATGTTGAATCATCTGCAAAAAGATTTAGCAAGTTTTGTTCTTCTTCGGTCGGCTGATAGGTAGCCGGCGAATAGAGACATCCTGTTATTAACAACAGAACACTCAACAAAAATATAAGCAATACTTTTTTCATACTACTTTC
>JAUXEL010000157.1 GCA_030620575.1 Fidelibacterota bacterium | reverse complement strand
TCCATAAATTCCAATCCGGCCATGATCATGCGGGCTACCCAGAAAAAAATGATGTCCGGAGCTGTTACTAAATCATCACTTGGATAGTAATAATTCAAATCCGCGTTTTCTTCCGGCCACCCGAGTGTTGAAAACGGCCATAACCAGGAAGAAAACCAAGTGTCCAGCACGTCTTCATCCTGTTGAATGCGGGAGCTGCCGCAAGCCGGACAAATATCGGGGTCTTCGCGCATTGCTGATTCCCAACCGCAATCTAAACAGGTAAATACGGGTATCCGGTGTCCCCACCATAACTGCCGGCTTATACACCAATCTCTAATATTTTCCAGCCAATGATTATAGGTTTTTACCCATCGTTCCGGACTAAATTTTATTTTCCCGCTGTTAACAGCCTTGAGAGCCGGTTGTGCTAAGGGAGCCATTTTCACAAACCATTGTTCTGACAGGCGCGGTTCAATGGGAACATGTGCCCTCTCACTATAGCCTACGCTGTGAACATAATTTTCTGTTTTTTCCAACAGTCCCTGTTTCTCAAGTTCGTTGATAATGGCCTTACGGCAGGTATAGCGGTCCATACCAACAAAATCTTTGGGGACGTTTTCGTTCATGCTCGCATCTTCATTCATGATATTGAGAAATTCCAGCTTGTGACGCAAAGCAATATCATAGTCGTTGGGATCATGCGCGGGTGTAACCTTAACAGCGCCTGTGCCAAATTCCTTATCCACATAATCATCAGCTATAATAGGGATTTCTCGACCCACAATGGGTAATACGATAGTTTTTCCAATCAAATCTTTATAGCGCTTATCTTTTGGGTTGACCGCTACCGCAGTATCGCCCAGCATTGTTTCGGGACGTGTTGTTGCAATCACGACATAACGACCTTTTTCCTCTTTGACGGGATAGCGGAAATACCATAAATGGCCATTGATTTCCTGAAATATTACCTCTTCGTCAGAGAGGGCGGTATGGGAAACGGGACACCAATTGATAATACGCGTCCCTTTATAGATCAAATCTTTTTCATACAGACGTACAAATACTTCGCGTACCGCTTTTGACAACCCCTCATCAAGGGTGAATCGTTCGCGCTCCCAATCGCAGGAAACCCCGAGTTTTCGCAGCTGTTTAATGATAATGCCGCCATATTGATCTTTCCACTCCCAAATACGTTTTACAAATACTTCGCGACCAAGATCATGACGTGTTTTTCCTTCGTTTTCACGGATAAATTTTTCGACCCGTGCCTGTGTGGCAATACCGGCATGATCTGTACCGGGTAACCACATGGTTTCATGTCCTTCCATGCGGGCTTTGCGAATTAAAATATCTTGCAAGGTATTGTTTAAAATATGCCCCATCGTCAGCATGCCGGTGATGTTTGGCGGGGGAATCATAATAGAAAACGCTTTTTTTCCAGGTGCGGGTTTAGAGTGAAAATAATCCTGCTCCGTCCAATGTGAGAACCATTTGTCTTCTACGTGTTTCGGATCATAAATTTTCGAAAGTTCCTTCATGCTGTCTCCCGTTTGAACGAAGGTTATATCATCTTGAAATTTAGCGAAAAAGACTTCCCGACGCAACAGCTTGCTAAACTAAATTCCCGGGGTTTTTATTTTTGTTTTCATATCTTAATGATTATTTCTAAATTATTATGTTCTGATATATTTAAAATATTTTTTAATAAATAGTATTGAAAATTAATTCAAATTTAGGAAGCGGGGAAATGAAAAAATATTGTATGCTTATTGGCGTTATTATCATGTTTTTTAGTTCAACGGGGACAATCTTAGCTGCAAATGATGAAGAAAGCACGGAAGATCGATCTGTTACAATAAAGGGTGATTGGTTTTTTACGTATCAGGTAAATGTGTCGGAGCAGAAAAATGCTTTTAAATTAAAACGGGGATATTTAACCGTTGAAAAACAATTTAATGATATATTCTCCGCGCGTTACACTCAAGATATAACCATAGACCAGGAGGGTGATGACGTTGGAAATGTAGAACTGCGCTTTAAGTACTGTTATTTAAAAACAGAATTACCTGATCTTGGTTTTTTTAAACATTCTTATGTTCAAGTTGGGCTGGTCCCCCGTCCTTTGATTGGTTTTGAAGCATCTATCAATGATTATCTCTTACAGGGGAAAATGTATCTTGACCGTATGGGCGTTATCAGTTCAGCTGATTTCGGTTTAACTGCCGTGACACTGCTGGGGGGTGAAATGGATGAAAATTATCTGTCGAAAGTACACCCTTCTTTTCCCGGGAAATACGGCAGCATCGCTGTTGGTGTTTATAACGGTGGCGGATATAATAGTCTAGAATACAATAACAACAAAACTATAGAGGGGCGTCTTACGTTGCGACCATTATCTGCAATTCTTCCCGGTTTGCAACTTTCCTATAATATGGCGATCGGTCAGGGAAATGACACCCTTCAAACACCTTTTCGCGTGCATTCATTTTTTCTTTCCCACGAAACCAGGTATACAACCTTTACAGCCCAGTGTTATTTTGGGACGGGAAACCAAAATGGTTATAGTTGGAATTTTAATCGTGGATATTCCTTTTTTGGGGAATTTTGTGTGCCCAAGCTTCCGATAACCTTGTTTGGACGATATGATTATTTTTGTTCTTCTGTGCCCAGTATTATTGCCCCATATGAAACCACTCAGGTAATTATCGGCGGCATTGCATGGAAGTTTTATAAAAACAATCGTTTGCTTTTTGATATTGATAAAACAATTATTACGGTTTTTCCTCCCACTTTTTCTTTTCCAACCCCTATAAGTCAAATTGTTGCTGAACTTGCCCTGGAGATCGTTTTTTAGGATCTGGAGATTGTTAATCGTTTAAGGGCGAATGATTATTCGCCCCTACGGAAAATTATATTTTTGCAAAATTGAATTATATGGAATAATGTTCCCGCCGGAACGGTCGGAAGTACACCTTTTCTTATTTCTTCGACCATTCGGCAGGCTTCTCCTGATACAGAAACACAACAAATTAATCCTTAGTATTATTTCTATTTATGTCCGCATTGCAATAAGTATTAATACTTCTCTTATTTCTTCGACCATCCGGGATTCCTCTCCGTCAAAGACGGCTCGGATCAACCCGGAAGGTCTTTCATTTCTTACTTTTGCCTTTATACTTTAATCTTTTTACTTCCCGGCCTCTGACCGGGCTGTCCTATTAATTGGTAGAATTTTGTTGACTTTCGTTTCGGAAGTGCATTATATTTTGCTCATGGAAAAGTTTTTTAATCTTCGGGAACTTCGGCGACTCTTTCCAAACAACGAGTCCTGTTTTGCGTTTATTGAGAATATTCGCTGGGGCAAAACGCCTGTATGTCCGCATTGCGGCTCGAAACGTACTTCGCGCTTAAAACACGAAAACCGCCATCATTGCAATGCTTGTAATGTGTCTTTCTCTGCTACGATAAATACCATTTTTCACAATACCCGCATTCCGCTGCATAAATGGTTTGCGACTTTAGCGTTACTTCTTGATGGTCAGCATCATCTTTCTGCCCGCAAACTTGCGGCGGAAATAAATGTTAATAAAAATACTGCCTGGCACATGCTCTCAC
>JAUXEL010000147.1 GCA_030620575.1 Fidelibacterota bacterium | reverse complement strand
GTAAGATGTTTGATATTACTTTATTGTCATTCGATACACAGCACTTCCGCGAATTAGCTGTTTGCTGACATAGTCGCTGTGGTATTCGCCATTAATGTAAAGCTTGGTCTGATCACAGTAATACGGACTTTTGGGGATACCGGATATGCCGGTTGAAATGATGGTCTGCGAACGGTCCCAGTCGTCCGCGGTATAAATATGCCGCTGCGAAGGTCCGTGTTCAACCTTAAAAGGGTTATAATACCGAAACACAGAGACCGATGTGCTAAAGCAGTCTCCATCCATCGGATAGGGACCCCGGTTCAAATTAAAGAAACGATTCAGCATAGCTGCACCGCCCATAGGATGCTCCAGAGTCAGCTGATGGATATCGCCCCATCGCCAGTTTTTCGGATGTTTTCCCAGCTTATCAACCAGTTCTTCTACTGTTGCTTTGAAGCTGAGCCTGATCATATCATTTACCCCCTCAATACCCGGAGTATTGACATCATCCATCCAGGGAGAAGTGAAATCACCCCAGACATTCAGGACATAGTTGCGGGCGAAGCTGCTGCTGCGCATAACCATGTCGTAATGCAAACTGTCAAGTTCGTCGCCTATAGTATGTTCCAGAAATTGCATGTAAAATGTTTCAAGAATACAAGGTGCTGCGGCATCTTTGTCAAGCCATCCGTCCCAGGTTTTTAAAATTGTATAGGCTTCCTGTTCTTTCGGACTTAATTCTGTGTTATTTAATATAGCAACAAGCAGTGGTTTAAGATCCCGGTACAGCAAGGATTGCTGATCAAGCTGTATGGTTTTCATGTCCTTAATGTTCATATATTCCTGCAAATTCAACAGTTCTCGGATACGATCGATCCGATAAGGAATCTCGGGCCAGTGACTGATAAAATGGGGGTCATGTTTATCCGTGACACGATTATTAGCGGAGGAGATCATGCCGGATTTCGGATTATAACTGTTGGGAAGTTTATCAAAATCCATCAACCCGGTCCAGTCATATTCGTCTGTTTCACCGGGATAAATGGAATAATAATGATCTTTTTTCATAGGCACACCGGCCGCATTCTGAAGTCCGATATTTCCTTCAATATCAGCGTAGCAGATGTTTTGACTGACAGATTTAAAATTACCGGCTGCGTTACGGAAATCTTGCCAGTTATCGGCACGGTTCAGAAGGTAAACACCCAAAAGTTCATTGCTTTTTTCGTTCCCGATCCAACGCATGGAAATGGCAGCTTCATCCGTTTTGCGGAATTCCGAGATGATCGGTCCCCGGTGTGTAAAGCGTAGAGTTCGTGTTTGAATATCGCCGGATTTAATTTTAATTGCTTCTTCACGAATGTCCAGATTAACCCACTTTCCATTAAAAAAGTACTGAGTGGAATCCGAATTCAGGCGCTCAATATAAAAATCAGTATCGTCCATACCCACATTAGTCATACCCCAGGCGATCTTGTCATTATGTCCGGAGATCACAAAGGGTTGGCCGGGAATTGCGACACCGGTAACATCAAGCCGGCCGTCAACAACGCAGTGTATCTGATACCAGATGCCCGGCGCGAAATATCCCAAATGCATGTCATTGCACATTATAGCCTCGCCGTTGCGTGTTTTAGGACCGTTTACCGCCCAGTTATTACTGCCATGAAAGACGCCCGTTAACCCCATATCATTCAACTGTTCAAATGCGGTATTCAAATGCGAAGCAACCAGTGTATCTTCTAATCCGGGATAAACCAGTGTATGATGGACTGCTGTTTCAGGTAAAAATGCACGGACTTTTTCTTCGCCGACTTGCTGTATCAATTGATGCAGGGATATTTTACTGCGATAGCCGGAGGTGAGATCCCATGACATATATCCAATCATATTAACTGAATGTATCGGTTCCCAAAGCTCAGGTTTATATCCCAGAATTGCAAATTCCGGTGGCAGAGCCTTTTGATGGTTTTCAATATATTGATTGACTCCGTCTGCAAAAGCAAAGAGAACCAGCCGCACCTCGGGATCAAGTGTTTTTAATATATTTTCTGATTTTTCACTAATGCGCAGAGCACGCATCAATACGTCGGTTTTTATCAGGTCATCTCCAAAAATTTCAGACAGATGCCCCATGGTTCCACGCCGCATCAGATCCATTTGCCACAGACGATCTTGTGCCATCACATAACCTACGGCACGGTATAAGTCTTCTTCTGTTTCTGCAAAGATATGCGGAATGGCATACTCATCGCGAAAAATTTCGACAGTTGCCGTCATATTTCGCAAATCAACATCCTGATCATAGTCAGGAAGCGCGCGCGATCCAATCCGGTCAATTAAAAAAAGTGTTGATAAAAAAACAATAACAATAACAAGCAATACAACCTGTACAATTCGCAAGAAAAGTTTCATATTCCACCCCTGTGTATTGGGTTAAATTATCAGGAATTCATAGTCCTGAGAAATTCTTTGTTGCTCTTCGTATGTGACATGCGGTCGGTCAAAAAACCCATAGCTTCCATTGGGCTCATTTCACTGAGAAGTTTTCGCAGGATCCAAACACGTGCCAGTTCTTTCGGTGACATCAATAATTCTTCTTTCCGGGTACCGGAGCGGTTAACATCAATTGCCGGATATATACGACGGTCACTTAAGCGGCGGTCAAGAACCAACTCCATGTTTCCCGTTCCTTTGAATTCTTCGAAAATCACATCATCCATGCGGCTGCCGGTATCAATCAGAGCAGTGGCAATAATAGTGAGACTTCCTCCGTTTTCAATATTTCTCGCAGCACCAAAAAAACGTTTAGGTTTATTTAGAGCGTTACTGTCAATACCACCGGACAAAATTTTACCGGAATGCGGTACAACGGCATTATGTGCACGTCCAAGACGGGTTATACTATCTAAAAGGATCACTACATCATGACCATATTCCACCAGACGTTTGGATTTTTCAAGAACCATTTCAGATACCTGTACATGGCGTTCCGGCGGTTCATCAAAGGTAGAGCTAATGACTTCCGCGCCGACATTACGCTCCATGTCTGTAACCTCCTCGGGGCGTTCATCAATTAGCAAGACCATAAGTAACACATCCGGATGGTTAGCTAAAATACAATTTGCGGTTTTTTGCAAAAGAGTGGTTTTTCCCGTTTTAGGCTGTGCGGTAATAAGTCCACGCTGGCCTTTTCCGATGGGTATTAATAGATCCATGATCCGGGTAGAAAAATCATTTTCATCATAGCGTTCTAAATGCAGACGCTCATCGGGATACAGAGGAGTGAGATTTTCAAAAGATTCCAGATTTTTTGTGATAGCCGGATCCTGATTATTAATTGCCTCCACCTTCAGTAGTGCAAAGAATTTTTCGCCCTCCTTGGGTGGTCGAAGCTGACCGGCAACCAAATGACCGGTTTTCAGTCCGAAACGCCGAATTTGAGTTGGCGCAACATACACGTCCAAGTCACTGCTAAGATAAGAAAACCGTGCACTACGTAAAAAACCGTAGCCATCCGGTAATACCTCCATGATCCCTTCTTCAAATACATGCCCCAGACTTTCTGCCTGAGAGGCCAAGATTTTAAAGACAAGTTCTTGCTTTTTGAGATTTTGCACTCCGGGAACTTCAAATGATTGTGCAATTTCCTGTAATGTTTTTAATGTGAGTTCAAGAAGTTGAGCAACAGTATAAGGTGCTATTTTTTCTTCCTGGTTTAATGGTGCAGAAATTTTTTCTTCCACAGAAATCCCTATTTTTTAATAGTTGAAATATAAAAGTACGACATTGTCACGTAACATACTTAAGTTGTCACATCATGTCAAGCTGAAAAACAAAAATAATATCAGAGATAAAATCCGATTAAAAAAGCGTTTAATTTATTTCTTTTTTTATTGAAATTCGAATATACCCCCTCCAATTTTTTTAACGGAATATTATTTAACCGTTTTAGCGTTTTT
>JAUXEL010000071.1 GCA_030620575.1 Fidelibacterota bacterium | reverse complement strand
GTTCTTCAAAGTTTCCACCTGCAGGAGACACGGGGCCGCCGATGGTCATACTGCCGTGGGAACCATCCGGGAGCCCGACATAGCCGGCACGTTCATAGAATTCTGCGATCCGAGATTCAAGATATGCCGGGAAAGCCTCTTCACCCGGGATTTCTTCCAAACGTCCGGACAATTCACGCATAGCCTGAGCCCAGCGTGATGTTGAATCAGCCAAAACCAGCACATTTAAGCCCATCTGACGATAGTACTCGCCAAGGGTGGCAGCGGTGTATACCGAAGCTTCACGCGCTGCTACGGGCATAGATGAGGTGTTACAGATAATAATAGTTCGTTCCATCAGTGAACGGCCTGTTTGAGGATCGATCAGTTCCGGAAATTCCCGCAGAGTCTCCACTACCTCACCGGCACGTTCACCACAAGCGGCAATAATCACAATATCTACATCCGCATAGCGACTTGTCAGTTGTTGCAGAACCGTTTTACCGGCACCAAAGGGTCCGGGAATACAATAGGTTCCGCCTTTACATACCGGAAAAAAGGTATCAATGATCCGTACTTTCGTTACCATAGGTTCCGTTGGAACTAATTTCTGATTATACGCAGTGATCGGTATTTTAACCGGCCATTCAAAAGACATGCTAATATTGATCTTCTCACCTTTGGCGTTCTTAATAACGGCAACTGTTTCAGTAATATTGTAATCGTCTTCTTTTTGAACTGATTCTACTGTGTATTCGCCTTTAAGATCAAAAGGTACCATAATTTTATGTTCAAAAATACCTTCCGGCACCCAACCCACGATAGATCCCCTGTAAACAACGTCACCCTGTTTTGCAGTCGGGGTAAAATGCCATTTCTTCTTATAGCTGATTGGATCCAACACAACGCCGCGCGGCAGGAAAAACCCATATTCTTCCGCGATCGCAGGAAGGGGGTTTTGTAATCCGTCATATACCTGAGATAAAATTCCCGGTCCCAGAGTAACCGATAACATCTCACCGGTGAATTCCACTTCATCACCGATTTTCAATCCTTTTGTAATTTCATAAACCTGCATAAACGCAGTATCATCTGTGATCTTAATTACCTCAGATTTTAAACGTTGATCACCAATAAGCACATAACCAACTTCATTTTGGATAATACTATCCTCAAAAGCTACCGCGATCATATTGCCGTTAATTGTCGTGATATGTCCTTTATTTACATTGGCCATTTGAACTCCATTTTTCTATAGAAGATATTATGATAATAATTCTTCGGTCTTTTCTGTGTTTTGTGTAACTAATGCCTGAAATGCTTCCTGTCCGGCCTCTTCTTTGAAAACTGCGATGCGATATAATATCTGCAATTTCAGATAATACAGAACAAAAAAATCAACATCAGAATAATGTCCGAATTCCTGATCATCTAACCAGTTCCAGCGATATTGCATCAGTTGTATTTCAACATCGAGCGGAGTACCGTCTTTTACCAATTGAGGAGGAATATGAATAAATTTATATTCATATCCTTCCTTTGCCGCCCGCCGGTAATTGCTTAATTCCTGACGCAGAATATATTCAAATTCAAGAAAACCACTGTAAATTCCGTGTGATTTTTTTGCTTCATAGCGGTCAAGAACAATATCTGTTAACAGGGAGTAATCTGCCGGTGTCATCCATTTCCCGGCTTCTTCAAGAAAGTCTTCTATTGAGGGAAATTGCTCAGAGCCAAGCTTTAAAGTTGGCATTTCGGCAGCAAAATATATGTATTTATCCATCAGATAATTACTCGTTTATTTTAATAACTCAGCCAATTTCGGATTAAGAAAGATTTGCAGTGCTTCAAGAATACTTTCGTCGGTAAAGTCGTAAAAAAGATTATCTTCCTTTTTACTGATTCGAAAACCGTGGCTGATTTTTTTATCAAGCTTGATTTCAACTGTTCCTTTTACATTGTTTTTTAATGATGCTTTTATCTGTGCTGTAAGGGCATTGGCATCCACACCATTGACTAATACCTGAATGTCATTATCTTTTGCCCATATAGTTGCGAAACGAACGATCAGATCCTTTAAAAAGTTCTTATCCAGGGTTTTATCGATATCGGCAATAAGTGCCTGTTCAAACATCGTTGTAATTTTTTCTTTTAATACCAATACGGTATCACGAGCAGCTTGTTCAATGGCTACTTCCGCGTTTTTTTGATAGGATAGTGCTTCTGATTCGGCATTTTTTTGATATTGGTCTGTCTTGTCTTTGGCTTTTTGTATTATCCCATCTGCTTCTTTATTAGCAGCAGTAAGTATTTTATCTGCCTGCTTCTTTGCGGCATCAACACCATCAGCTTTTATTTTTTCAATCAGGCTGTCAAGTTTAACGTTCATTCTGACTCCTGTTTTGGTTCAATGACTCTACTGTTTTTCTTATGGGTAACATGCATTTTCCCGGATATTTTTGCACCTTCTTCGACTACGAGTATTCTTGTAATTAGTTCACCGGAAAAATCTGATTTTACACCGAGAATGATTTTTTCTTCGGCATAGATCCCTTTTGTTACCTGACCGTTCAGATGTACTTCCTTTGCCTTTATACTTCCATCTACAAGGCCGCCTTCAGGAACTTGAACAACACCTGTTGCATCGATATTATTCTTTATCGTTCCTCCAATAATAATATCACCGTTTACATGGATCGGTCCATCAATTGTGGTATTTGCACCGATGATGGTGTAGGTAGGTCTTTCTTTGATTGTCATTGTTCTATCCTCATTTTTTTGTCTTATATTCAGGGATAACATCCTGTGGGTCAAGTGCCTCTCCCTTGTGCCATATTTCAAAATGGAGGTGTGACCCTATACTATATCCTGTGTTGCCCAATAAAGCAATTAAATCCCCCTTTTTTACCCTTTGTCGCTCCTGAACATTCAGGCGGTCATTATGACCATAAACGGTAATATAATCATGGGAATGTGAAATGACAACCATATTTCCCAGCTCCGGAGTCCATCCGGAAAAGACGACTAAACCGGCGGCGGCGGCACGAATAGGATCACCTGTTTTACCTGCAATATCGATGCCGTAATGCCGACGCGGACCGCTCATGAATTTCTTGGTTATCACTCCGCTGACCGGAGCAAGTTCCGGCGTAGTTGATAAATGAAGGTCACCTTCCCGGCCGGCAGCGGCTGTTATTAAAGCATCGTAGTTTTGATTGCCGGAATATAGACCAAGTCCAATTAATTCCCGCATATAGGTATTAAATTGACTCATTTCATTTACATCGTGAAGTAATTGCTTAAGCTGAGTTTCCTGAGCCTGATATTCTTCAATTTTTTCTTTGTATGCCGTGTATTTTTTTGCGCGTGGTATTAGAATAATATAGGATATTGCAAGTAAAAGCAGGCATATGATAAAAAATGCTTTTAAAATCATAAAAAAACGGTAATGCATATTTACCGTCTTTTGCTTTCCTTCATTACGAGAGATATAAATAAATGATACTTTATTTGATTTCATGTGATCCCGTTTCAATAATCTCTAAAATGCGTTCTAAATCCTCAGAGGAATAATAGCTTATATCTATGTTTCCTCCCGGATGACGATGTTTAATTCTTACTTTGGTTCCCAGAGCCTGTTGAAAGGCACTCTCAAGTTTCAGAATAACCGGATCGCGGGGTACAGTAGTTGTTGCAGTACGTTTTGTATCCGCTGATGATCTCTGTGTGAGTTTCTCTGCTTCCCGAACACTGAGACCTTTTTTGACAATTTGCTGCCAAACTTTTATCATCTTACTATAATTTTCAGCTGCGAGTATCGCGCGGGCATGTCCGGATGTGATCTCTGCGGAAATAAGGCTTTCGCGAATTTCCTGTGGGAGTTTTAATAACCGTAAGCTATTAGTGATGGTACTGCGTTTTTTTCCGATGCGTTCGGCAATCATTTCCTGAGATAATCCGTAACGTTCAACAAGTGCCCGGTAAGCCATGGCCTCTTCAATGGGATTCAAATTTTCCCGCTGAACATTTTCAATTAATGCCAGTTCCAGGAGTTCATCTTCGCCTTCAATATCACGGAAATATACGGGAATGGTATCCATCTTAAGTTGCTTACAGGCACGCAGACGACGCTCACCGGCGATTAATATATACTCCCCTTTAATTTCGGTGACCGTAATAGGGGCAATTAAGCCTTTTTCTCTGATAGATTGTACAAGTTCCAGCATTTCATCGCGGGTAAATTCACGGCGGGGCTGATAGGGATTGGGTTTAATAGAATGAATATTAATGTCTTTTACCGGCATTTCCTGCTGTATGCCATCTCCGGTATTAAAGGTAGGAATTAAAACATCTAATCCGCGGCCCAGGGCTTTATTTTTTACCATTTATAAACTCCTCAGCCAGTTTCATATAATTCATTGCACCCGATGAATGAATATCAAAGGAAATAATCGGCTGCCCGTAACTGGGTGCTTCTCCTAAACGCACATTACGAGAGATAATAGTTGTATAGACTTTGTCACCAAAATATTTTCGGACCTCTTCCGCTACCATCTTGCTTAAATTCAGGCGGGAATCATACATTGTCAGGATAATGCCTTCGAGGTCAAGATGGGGATTGAGATTTTTCTGAATTAAACGAATCGTGTTTAAGAGCTGGGTTAGTCCCTCCAATGCAAAATATTCACACTGAATAGGAATTAAGACCGAATCGCCGGCAGTAAAGCTATTCACAGTCAAAAGATTTAGCGAGGGGGGACAGTCGATAAAAATATAATCATATTCTTTTTTAGCGGGTGTCAGAGCTTTGCGAAGCCGGGTTTCGCGAGATATCATATTCACCATTTCAATCTCGGCACCTACCAGGTTCTGGTTCGCCGGAAGGATATCGAGATATTCTAAAAAGGTTTTTTGTATGGCTTTTTTATAGGGGACTTTTTCTAAAAGAACATCGTAAATGGTTGTATCAGTGGCGGCGACATCCACTCCGAGACCGGAAGAAGCGTTAGCCTGCGGATCAATATCTACAATAAGTATACGTTTTTCCATCACAGCAAGTGATGACGCCAAATTTATTGCCGTGGTGGTTTTTCCCACGCCCCCTTTTTGATTTGCTATTACAACTATTTTTCCCATAGCACCATTTTCTTTGTATCGTTAAATATACATGAAATTGCTACATCATCAAATATTATTTCATTTTATCAGCTAACTATCCTGATAAAATGATATGCCGGCTCTTCATAAGGATGTGCGGCCAAAAGAGCTTTTTTAACAGCTGACCGTTTGTCCTCAGGTACAATGCATTCGACTTTTGTTTCATTAAGCTCTGTGTCTTCCCCCTGTTTTCCGAGAAAAGGGTCGCTGTTTTCCAGCGGACGAAAACGTCCCTGCCCCCGGGTGGTCCAGACACAACGATTATACTGTTTGAACTTTCCGGCCCCGGCCTTAAAAATTGCCTGCAGTACAGGTTCCAGATGATCATTGGGAATATAAAAGCAGAGTAGAAGAAGTGAGGATTCAGACATGAATTGCTTCTCCCATGGCATTTTCTGCTGTTTCCATGATCAGTTCACTGAGTGTGGGGTGCGCGTGAATAGTTTCCGCGAGATCATCAATTTGCAATTCTTGGGTTATAGCTACTGTCAGCTCAGCGATCAATTCCGTGGCTTCGGCACCAATACAGTGTGCTCCAAGTATTTTTCGTGTTTTTTTATCTATAATACATTTTAAAAATCCATCGATATGATTTACAGCCTGGGCTTTCCCAATTGCCCGGTAATAGACTTTTGAAATTTCATACTCAATATTTTTTTCTTCCGCGTCTTTTTCACGAAATCCAATTGATGCCACCTGCGGTTCACAATATGTACATCCTGGAATAAACATCTTATTTAATGGCTTGGTTTTTTTACCCTGAATATGATCAATGGAGATCAAGGCTTCCTTGCTGGCTTTGTGTGCCAGCATAGGCATTCCCGCTACATCGCCTATAGCATAAATTCCTGCTATATTTGTCTGCTGATGCTCATCCACTACAATAAAACCTCTTTCTTGCTTTATGCCCACTGTATCGAGTCCGATATCCGCGGTATTAGGTGAAACACCAATAGCAGAAAATACGGTTTCCACATTCAAGGTAGAGCTTCCTTTCGGACCTTCTATGGTTAATTCCAGATCTTTATCTTTCTTTACTATTTCCTGTACTTTACTTTGCAGCATACAGCGGATCTTTTGTTTTTTAAATTGTTTCAGAAGTTCTCTGGATATTTCGGCATCTTCAACGGGAAGCAGCGAATCCAGCGCCTCAATAACGGTTACGCCTACTCCGAGGTGTTTGTATATATACGCAAATTCAACTCCAATCGCCCCGGCACCGATTATTGCTATGGACAGTGGTAATGTTTCCCGTTCCAGCGCATGGCGACTGCTGATAACGTCTTTCCCGTCAATGGAAAGATGCGACAGTGCTTTGGGTCGCGAACCGGTCGCAATAATAATGTTTTTTGCTTTTATGGTTTGAATATGTGCCTTTTCTTTATTTTCAACCTGAATTTCATTTTTTGAGCTTAGTCTTGCATATCCATCAATTACTGTAATATTGTGTTTTTTCAGGAGATATGACACTCCGTTGCTAAGACGTCCGGAAACATTGCGGGAGCGGGCTATGATCCGGGACATATCAAAATTGATCCTCTCTACATCAATTCCCAGATCTGAAGCTTTACGGATCTCGCGCAGTGTGTTCACGCTGTGAATAATTGCTTTCGTGGGAATACATCCCCAGTTTAAGCAAATGCCCCCTATATGTTCTTTTTCAATTATAACTGTTTCCATACCGCGTTGCGCGGCCCGGATAGCAGCAACATATCCGCCCGGTCCGGAGCCAATAATTGCGACATCATATATGCTCATAAGAATCCTTCTCTATATTTTTTATGTATTCCATTATTCATGTAAAACAGATAATAGTTATATTATTTATTTTTATTTAAGGAATGTCATTTTTCGTGTTACAAATAATGATCTTGTCCGAAGGCGGTATAAATAGATTCCGGAGGACAAACCTGAAGCGTCAAAAACAATATTATGGGTACCTGCTTCAAGGTAGCCGGAGAATATTTCACTGATTTTTTTACCCCTGATATCCAAAATGTCAATATCAATATTCTCTGCATGAGCAATATTGAATTGTATATTTGTTACGGGATTAAAGGGATTGGGATAATTCTGATATAAGGTAAAGCCAAACGGAATATAGCGGCTTTCGGGTACTGCGGTTTCTGACCAAGAAACCGACTGGACACATTGCAGACCATAATCCGTTAAAACAATACGGCTTTGTGCTCCATTATTTTCTATTATCGCGCCGCTTGGTGTCATGGTCATAGCTTGATTTTCCAGATATTCCTGTGGTATCATCGTACTGACATCTTTAGGATAGACGTTTCCACCTATTGTTTCATACCAAGATGCTCCAAACATGGCAATAATAGAATCTGTATCGACATCCAGTATGACCCAGCGGGATGCATGAGGTGAAGGCGGCGCCGTACCGGTATTTACAGTGGTTAGAGCATGATAATCATTCCCGAAAATAATGATGCCTTCCTCCCGGTCAATCCAGTCGATAGAACTTGCCCAAGCCGTATAATGTATGATGTTCGTATCGGTTTCTTCTGAATAATTTCCAATGGTATCAACAAGAATAAAAGATTCCGTACCGGGATTTCCCGATTCATACACAAAAATACCCTGTCCGTTCCAGATAGTCCCTGAAAACAGCTGTGTAATACCATTAGACTTTGTTCGTGCTATCATTGCCTTCTGCAGAGTAGGCGTGCTTGAAATAGCCATGCCGACATATTGCAGGTCCTCATCTAATATGTGCACTTCTTCTTGGGAAGCATAAGGTGCCAGGTAAATATAAGCGCTTACCGAATCGTGTGCCGCTTTCACAAAAGTTCGTACAGGCTTATCGTTCATGCCGGGATGCCAGCGAGCTATTCCGCTTCCGTCACGATAATCTATTTTACAGAGGGTTGCTCTTGCTGTATAAAGAATATTACCCTCTTCGCTCAGACTTAATCCCCTGCACGCACCGTTATAGGTGTTTCCTTCATAGAGGGTATCGCGGGATCCGTCTTCAAAATGTAAAAATTCTATGGGTGAAAAGTCCGTTTCGCTTCCATCAGGCAGAAAACAGCGTATTCCCGTTAATTGCAATGTGTCACCCGGAGCACGCACAAATTCATTACTGAATCCGGAATAAAATCCAACCCATTGTTTTCCGTCAGGATCAATGACCATACCATAAGGTCTGTTTTGATTACCGCCGTCTTCCCCGTTATATTTGCGGCTGTTCACTAAAACACTGTCTTCACCCGCAAAATTATACAGCAATTCCTGAAAGTAATATC
>JAUXEL010000138.1 GCA_030620575.1 Fidelibacterota bacterium | reverse complement strand
TAGCAATTCATAAATAATTCCACACTTATATATTAGACAACCCGGTAAAAACCGACAAATTTAGAACTACCCATAATATATATTATGTAAACTAATGGATGTGAAATCACAATATAAGGTATTTAACTGGTATTCTGCGGCTTATAGCCTTTGTTGTTGTAGATTTATAAAGTATTTAAGGAAAATTGTGGGACATAAAAAAGAGGGTGCCGGGTAATATATGCACCCCTCTTCCCTATTATTGTTCTGTTTTTATTTTACGACAAGTGTAATAATGCGTTTGGGAACGACAATACATTTTACAATTTGCTTGCCCTGGGTATAGTGCGCAAGGCGTTCGTGGCTAAAAACACGTTCTTTTAGTTCATCCTCTGATGTGTTAGCGTCAACAGTAAGCCTAAAACGCACTTTTCCGTTGATCTGTACTGGATATTCAATGGTTTCGTCTATAACCTTCTCAGGATCATATACCGGCCAGCTTTCATAGCTTAGCAGTGTTTTCTGCCCTAATTTCTCCCATAATTCCTCAGAAATATGCGGTGCAAAGGTCGATAATATTTTTACAAACCCTGTCATCATGCTGATATTCAGGTGTTTTTCTTTATAACATTCATTAATAAAGATCATCATTTGGCTGATCGCAGTATTAAAGCGGGTGCGTTCAATGTGTTCGCCAACTATTTTTAATGTCTTATGATAAATCTTTACAAGGGACTCGCTTGAGGATTCCGGGCCTATATTCGTATTAAGCGTAGCATTTTCATCCACATAAATACGCCAGACACGGTTTAAAAAGCGGTGTAAACCGCCTAATCCTTCGGTTGACCAGGGTTTCGCACGTTCAATGGGACCCATAAACATCTCGTAAATACGCAAAGTATCGGCACCGTATTTCCTGATAATATCATCCGGATTAACCACATTCCCGCGGGATTTACTCATCTTTTCGCCGTCAGAACCAAGTATAAGCCCTTGATTTAAAAGCCTTTTAAAAGGTTCTTTATGCGAAACGACACCAATATCGTATAAAACCTTATGCCAGAAACGCGCATACAAAAGATGCAGTACGGCATGTTCGGCGCCGCCGATATAAAAATCGACCTGTCCCCAGTATTTTTCCGCTTCCGGATCCACAAGGGCTTTATCGTAATTCGGACTCATATATCGCAGGTAGTACCAGTTTGATCCGGCCCATTGCGGCATGGTGTGCGTCTCGCGGTAACAGGTTTGTCCTGAAGCATCAGTAAACTCAAGCCATTCTTTAACATTGGCAAGAGGACTCTTCCCTACTCCGGCCGGTTCGAATTTTTCTACATCCGGCAGCAGCAACGGTAATTCACTTTCATTCATAGCGTGAATAGTGCCGTCCTTATCCTTATACAACGGAATAGGTTCTCCCCAGTAACGCTGGCGGGAAAACAGCCAGTCACGCAATTTGAAATTTACGGCTTTATGCCCACAATCGTGATCCTCCAGCCATGCATTCATTTTCTGAACAGCATCTTCTTTGTTTAATCCGTTTAAAAAATCGGAATTTATATGTATTCCGTCGCCCTCAAAGGCAGATTCGGACATATCTCCGCCTTCTAGAACGGGAATAATTTCCAAGTCAAAGGTTTTAGCAAAATCATAATCCCTCTGATCGTGTCCCGGAACTGCCATAATAGCACCGCTGCCGTAGCTGATAAGCACATAATCGGCTACCCAGATAGGGATTTTTTTGCGATTTGCGGGGTTTATCGCGTAAACTCCGGTAAATACACCACTTTTCTCTTTTGCGAGCTCTGTGCGGTCTAAATCGCTTTTCAAAGACGCTTTTTCGCAATAATCCGATATATCAGAACGCATATCCGGATGGGTAATTTTATCAACTAAAGGATGTTCCGGGGCCAGCACCATGTAGGTTGCCCCGAAAAGGGTGTCCGGACGAGTGGTATAAACCTGTATTTTGGCATCGGTATGATCAGCAATCTTAAAGATCACGTCTGCCCCTTCACTGCGGCCGATCCAGTTTCGCTGCATCTCTTTGAGAGATTCCGGCCAATCGAGATCATCAATACCTTCGAGAAGCTCATCCGCGTAGGCGGTTATTTTTAACATCCACTGTTTCAGCATAATGCGCTTAACAGGATAATTTCCGCGTTCACTTTTGCCGTCGACCACCTCTTCATTCGCGAGAACCGATTTTAAACCTTCGCACCACCATACCGGTGTTTCGGCTTCATATACCAGTCCTTTTTTATACAATTGCAAAAAGATCCACTGGGTCCACTTATAATAATCGGGGTCTGTGGTGTTTACAATTCTGTCCCAGTCGTAAGAAAATCCAAACATTTTCAACTGGCGGGTAAAATTCACAATATTTTTTTCCGTAGTAACACGCGGATGTGTCCCGGTTTGCAACGCATAGGTCTCAGCAGGAAGTCCAAATGCATCAAAACCCATCGGATGCAGCACATTAAAGCCTTTCATGCGCTTATAACGGGCAATAATATCACTCGCGGTATAGCCTTCGGGGTGACCGACATGCAGACCGTTTCCGGAAGGATAAGGGAACATATCTAAAATATAGTATTTCGGTTTAGAATGGTCTTCTGTGGTTTTAAATACCTTATTTATTTCCCAGAATGCCTGCCATTTGGGTTCAATCTCCGCAAAAGGATAAGAATGGCTTTTTTGTGTTTCGGACATAGATTCTCCATTTCAATCAAAACATCTCGCTAAAATAAAGAATCGGGAGCGAATATACAACTGGAAACTAACAAGTAACTGGTGACTATTAATTGGAAACTGGTAAAAAAAGAGAAGAAAACTGAAAAAACCTGCCAGTTTGATCCGCTGAAATTATATGAAAGCGGAATGCTGGCTGGTCGCCTGTCCCGCCCCGATTAATTCGGGGTCGGGGAGAAATCGAGGGTCGATAGTTGAGAAATCTGGCATGCAATGAATACCGAACAAAAAATAACATTTTGTCATCTCGACCGGAATTCGCCTGAGTGAAGGCGAATGCAGTGGAGAGATCCCTTTAACTTACGAATAATCTGTAATAGCGATTTCTCCACTTGGCCTGACGGGCGAAGTCCGCCAGCTGGCGGACGAAGACTGTTCGAAATGACAATACATTACGTTTCAGTTATTAATCTTTTCTTTCTTCATATTATTCAATTAAATTCCCCTCAATAAAACGAATAAGGGATCTTATGAAAAAAATCACACTGTTATTCCTGGCATTGCTCATCGTACTCAGCTCCTGTTCAAGCCGGGAACTTGTCAAAATATCGGTTTCTGAGAAGGTCGATGATCATATCGTCTGGAAGGTCATTAAAACCGATGAACTCAATGGTTCACCCGCTTCAATCAATATTTTAGATATTGACTTAAATACATTTAAAGGTGATATTGAGCTCGCTTGGTATAAGGATACATTGATCAAAACATCAGTAATTGCGGAAGATCATTCAGCTTTTGCAGCCGTAAACGGATCTTTTTTTGATATGAAAGTGGGCGGCGCGGTCCTTTTCCTCCAAGAAGACGGCGTGCAGATCGCTGAAACCAATGACAGGATCGCTTTCATTAACGCCGGTGCCTATGTCGTGGATACCAGTGGTGTGGTTATGATCCTGAAACGTCCGGAAGAAGATTGGGGCTACTCCCCTGCCCACGACGACATTCTTGTCTCAGGTCCTCTCTTGATGTATGACGACGAATTATGCAAACTGGATTCTGTGCATTTCAATCTAAACCGTCATCCCCGTACCGCGATCGGGATCACAGAGGACTATCACTTCATTCTTGTCACCGTGGATGGCAGGCACGCCGAGGCCGCCGGTATGACCATGTGGGAATTACAGGATCTTATGTACAAATTCGACTGCCGCGAGGCCTTGAACCTGGATGGCGGAGGCTCAACTACGATGTACATTAAAAACAAAACATTTAATGGCGTGGTAAATTATCCGTCGGATAATAAAAAATTCGACCATGATGGCGAACGTTCCGTCGCGAATGCGATTGTGGTGGTGAAATAGTGACTGGATATATCTTGACAGGATAATGTTTTGACAGGATAACTGGATGTACAGGATAGGGTTTTAGGCAAATAAGTGAAGAAGCTTTCAGCAGTCAGCCATCAGAAAATAAGCCAAGAAGCGCGGAAGCAATCATAACTAAAATTAGCTTTTTTTGACACAGGGATTTTCAGTACTCTGTTCAGTGCTGATAATCAATAAGTTACAATGCGGGGTGACAAAAAACTGACCGGTAGTTTTTTAGGCATGGCAAAGTGTTATTTTACAGGGGTTTAGAACTCGCTAGATTACTTGTTTGGGGTTTAATGTTACTATTAGATCAAACTGTACGATTTTTAGGGGGAAGGTCACAGACTAGTGTGAAAATAATAATATTGCTTTATACCATCAATATGTTTAAAATTTGTTAATTAAATATAATAATTATACCCTGAACTATCCTGATACGCAGATTGGTAGCTCGTGATGAAGGAAAAATTA
>JAUXEL010000156.1 GCA_030620575.1 Fidelibacterota bacterium | reverse complement strand
GTTTAGGTGCGAACAAAAAAGTAAAAGTTGATATTGCCAAAAATGAGCAATTGGAATTTGCTCCTATTTTAAAAGATTTTGTTCTAAGCTATTCAGACCAAAACAAACATCAATTACTTTGTTACAAGTTGGAAGAAATTCTGGTAGAAAAAATGCGGTCAATTATGCAACGAATGCAAGCTCGTGATTTTTATGATATTTGGTATTTGCTGGAAATGCATAACATGGATGTTGACTTTTATGTAAATGAGTTTAGAAACAAATGCACCAGTAAGAAATTGAATGCTTCAGAATTTCATGACAAGCTAAAGCAACGATTACCTCAATACAGAGGCCGTTGGCAAAAATCGATGAAAGAGCAAATTCAGGATTTACCAGACTTTAAGCAAGTGGAAAGAGAAACAATGAGGCATTTAAGAAAATTGAAAATTTAATTAGTTTACACAGTGAAATAAATTAAAGACAAGCTGGCAGATCCGGCATTCCGGACCAAAATAGCGCAAAAAATTGCCGAAGCGGTAAATGAATATATAAATAATAAATTGAAATAAAATATGATCGATAGTAGGAGCGAATAATTATTCGCCCCTACATAAATCATTTCATTAATTATCCATTTCTAAAACGTTTCCGTCTGAAAAACTTGAGGCAAGTTTTTTACAAATACCCTTTATTTATGCGGTTATTAATTTAAATAAATACAAAATAGACCGGAAATATCAAAAAAATCTTGGGACAAGTTTTGTTGCTTGCACCCACCATTAGGCCATAAAATAAAAAATTGAATTTATGCAGAGAACGGTTTCAAACCGTTCCGTACATCGCATTAAAATCATCATTTATTACGAAAGAATTCGCGTTCATTTTCTGATAAATCCATATCTCCGGATGCATTTTTATATAAGGATTGAAATTTTGTGGTTTCACTGGAATTTTTATATATCGATCCCAGTAAATAATAGATATCAAATGAGACGATGTTGCCCTGAATAGCGCTTTCTAGAAGTATTTCAGCTGCTTTAGATTCACCGTTTTGAAGTAAATAAAACGCATAGGTATACAGATATTTCGAATTTTCCGGCTGCAGCTCGTATGCCTGCTTTGCCCGGTTTATGGAATGATCCGGTTCCGTAGCGGAATAAAGCACCGCAAGATTATAAGCCGCGACAGCATTGTTTTCAAGTTGGAAAGATGTTTCAAAAGATTCTATTGCCTGATCAGCATATCCTAATTCAGCATAGAGTAGACCCAGATTTAAATGCGGCAGCGGATGCGTGGGATTTTCAGCAGCGGCATGCAGAAGATAAAAGAGAGATGAATCTATATTTCCGTTTTGATAATACAACATAGCAAGATTAACCGCTGATTCGGTCTGTTCCGGGCGAAGCGAAAGAGAACGGCGATAGGATGTAATTGCCGCGGAATGTTGGTTTCGCTGTTCATGAAAATGTCCCAGATTATAATGGGATATTTCACTGTCGGGAAAGAGTAAAAGACTCTGATGATATTCCCCCATCGCGGATGCAATATCTTCACGGTATAATTCCGGCAATTGGAAAGATGAAAGTGATGCCAGAGAAGCGGCAGCACGGATACGGACAAGGCGTACGGAATCCCGGGTTGCCATGGATAACTGCTCGATCACTAAAGGATTCAGGTAGGGTAACAGTGCCGTTGCCGCGGATGAGCGTACCAGTGCTGAAGGATCATGCAAGGAAGTTAATAAAATCGAAATAACCCGTTCATCACGGATATTATCCAGACTGCGGATCATAGCGCTTTTTATGATCTCATTTTGCGGAGATGCCAGAAAAGTCAGCGTAGCATTCAGTTGGTTTTTATCACCCTTGCGAAGCGCGTTAAGATACTTTGCCCATTGCAGTGTTTCTGCTTGAAATCGACCCGTATAACGCTGCGTAATGACCGAATCCGCCCACGCGGGGGTTTTATCCGTATGACAGGCATTACAGGCGTTAGGAGAGCCGTATGCGCGAGTGGCTGCCGGCATAGGAGGACGCATGGAGTGATCGCTGCGGGTCATGCGTGCGAATTCGGTTTTTGGCATGTGACAGGCAATGCATTCATTTCCGGCAGATCCTTCCGGGTGATGGGTATGATCTGTCGCAGTTTGCACCCGATCCGCATGACAGGGAAGGCAGGAGGCATTCGGATCGTCCTTTTGTCGATAACGTCCGCTGGATGTATGGCAGTGCAGACAATCCATATCGCTGTTTTCAACACAGGGCGACATCAGCCAGCCGGTATAGGTATAATTTTCACCAAGATCCCGGCCGTCGGGGTAAAAATCCGGGTTTTCGTAGGTGATCAGATCGAAATGCTGATAAAAATCCTTTCCGGGAACAAAGACCGGTGTTAGCGAAATCATCTTCGCATGGCAATAGGAACACATAGCGTTTACCTGATCGGCCGAATAGCCGCGTGATTGCGTAATGGTTTTCAGGTGCATTTTCTCCGGTATTTCGTCGCGTATTTTTGCCTGAGTAAATTGCCGCTTATGTTCCTCTGCAGGTCCGTGACAGGTTTCGCAGTTGATACCCGCTTCTAACCAGGTGGTATGATAACTGTCATTTTGGATATCATATTCCGAGCTCAACTGGCTAACGTGACAAGAATAACAGGATGTATTGAAAGTATAGCGACGGTCGGTCCAGGGAAGAGCGGCATCGGAAACAGACTGATGTGAACGAATAGCGGATGAAGTAATGTCGAACCATTCTTTCTTTTCTACGTCATAGCCCAGCGGCAATGTCTGAAGTTTTCCTTTATCAAGCGGTGTCAGAAAATAATACACATATTTTCCGCCAAGAACATGGCTGATACGATATCTTTTTCCTGATATTTCTTCAATTATGATGCCGCGGCGTTTTTTTAATTGGTAACGGAAAATTTCCTTATTTACAGTAATCGATGTATCACAGGCTGTCAGGTGATTTTTTGCAAAATCAACGGTGAAATTCTGCATTGCGGAGCCATGATAAGAGCTTTCCCATAATTGGTAAAAATTTTCGTGGCACTCTTTGCAGGAACGTGAACCCGTGTAAGAATTCTCGGCTTTTTTGCAGGCAGCAAAAAGAAGGAGGGTAATGATGCTTATAAGTAATAATTTTTTCATCATGTTTCAGTTATAAGTTATAAGTTATAAGTTATAAGTTATAAGTGCGAGAAAAAAATAGACAAGATCCTCGTCTTCTTCACGACGATTACCCCCAGACAAGTAAATTGATAATTAAAAAAATAAAACCGGGAATAAAAAACAAAACCGTCATTCTGAACTTGTTTCAGGATCTCCATTTTTGAATGAAACAATAAATTTAATGTAATATTTCAAATTAAGCCTTTTATCTAATCATCTTAGATATTCTAAGGCAAATCAAATGTAATAAGATCCTGAAACAAGTTCAGGATGACGATGTGGGATTCAGGATAACGATGTGAGATTCAGGATGACGGGGTTAATTTACGATTTCCGTCTTCTCCGCCAGTCGGCGGATCAGGCGGATCAAGCCGACAGGTCTTTACCGTTCACGGTTTACGGTTCACGGTTTACTTCTTACAACTTCCCCAATGACAAATCCCCAATGATCTTGATCATATTTCCGTCG
>JAUXEL010000045.1 GCA_030620575.1 Fidelibacterota bacterium | reverse complement strand
TCCTTTTATCATATATCATGAGGTAGAGTTCCTCGCGGTTTTTTGAAAAAGTATGTTACAACCCGAAAGAGGGTATAATATCGTCATTGATGTGTGTAGGTATGTTTTTTACTGTTCCGATAAGTATTGGTGTATTAAGAAGCATACTACTATATCAAAACAAGCTGGGGGAAGAGAGAGCAGTTTAAGGAACTTAAATGAAGAAATTCATTTTTACATTGCTGCTAACGGTTATTATCATCCCGCAACTTTTTGCGGAAACCGGCACAGTGCAATTAATATATACGAATGGAACAGTATCATATAACGATACCCAGACTTTTTATGAATTTGATGTTTCAACCTATATTGATGGTGGAGACGGACAAAGTATTTTTAGAGAAGGTATGGTATATGTTCAATATAATACGACCATTTTTGGTAGTAGTATTGTTACTAATGGGAAATTAGTATCCGTTACTTTTTTGGGGCCACTAGCTGTTAAAAATGGCAGTAATGACCCACTTTATAGCTTATCAAATAACGGAACAGATACATTTACCAATACTTTTTCTCTAACCTTTGAGGCAGATTTTGCCTTTGGTTCAGGTCATTACGGCTCCGATACATATATTACAAATTCATCAGGTTCCCCCGTCACGTTTATGCGGATTAAAATGGAAGTAGCCGCATCAGGAACTTCAACAGTTTCTTGGTCAAGTTCTATAGGTAATGATGTCAATATTTATAGAGAACACAGCGATGGGACGCTTTTTGAAGCATTAAGTACTACAGGTGCAACAGAAACCACTGAAATTGTTTATTCCAATACCGGTGACCCCGCGTTACCGATTACGTTAAAGAATTTTGCTGCTCAATATGATGACGCTAAAGTTGTATTGAACTGGACAACAGACAGCGAAACACAAAATATGGGATTTTTCATCAAACGCGCTGTAAAATATGCTGCTGATGATCTATCTGATTATGATATAATCGCATCCTATATGACAGATGAAACATTATATGGTGCCGGCACAACAACCGAACAGCATAACTATGTGTACTATGATAGCGATGTAAAACCGGGTATTAGCTATTCCTACATCCTGGAAGACGTTGATTACAACGGATATATTACATCTCACGGTCCGCTTAGCATCGCAATACCGGAAAATATATTGTTTGCCAATGAGGATTTCAGTCTGGGATCAAATTATCCGAATCCTTTTAATCCCAGCTTTACGATTCCATTCGAATTAACCCGGGCAATGAATGTTTCAATTAACATGTATGATATTACCGGCAGACAGGTCCTTCATATAGCGGATGGATTTATGGAACCGAAAAGATACCGTTTATATGTTGATGGATCACATTTAAACAGCGGTATTTATTTTGTTCGCACAATCGTCGGTCAAGAGGTTTTCACCCAGAAGATGATCATGCTTAAATAACGATAAAAATCAATATAGATCATAAAAGCCCGGAATTTTACCGGGCTTTTTTCTTTTTTTATTGATCTTAAAACAATTAACGGATTAATTTGGAATGCTTTAAATAATTTTCATCATTTCCATATATAAAAAGCACAGAGCCTTCTTTTATCAATTGTATAATATCCTGAGTTATATCCGGAGGCAATGCCGGGCATCCCCAACTTCTGCCTAAACGTTTGTTTTCATGAATAAATGTTTCTGTCACATAATCCGCTGAATGAATAACAATGTAACGCTTGCGTGCACGGTCATTAAAACCTCTCTCAAGCCCATCCAGCTTTAAAGAGATACCGTGCTTACCCTCATACGTTTCGGCCGTTAGATAGAATCCAAGACTGCTTTGCCGGCTTCCGTCTAAATTTGAAAATGCAATGGATTCATTTTCTCCGGTATTAACACCGTGCGATGTATATGTGTGATAAAGGAGAGTCCGATTTGCAATATCGATAAGATAAAAACGTTTATCGGTAGAAGGACGTGAAAAATCAATAATGCTGATCAAGGAATCTTTCTTAGGTGATATTTTTGAATATCCACTCATTGCCATGCGAAATACATCCTGATTTAAAACCGATTTTAGTTCACTTGCTTCATAGATTGTATCAATGGAAGAAAGGGGCATAGCAGGTTTGTGGTATTTCATAGTTGAACATCCAATAAATAGAGTTAGAACAACATACAGTGGTATGAGGCGTTTCATGTAATGTTCCTCAATTATTTTTTATCATATGCAATAAACCGTTTTCAATGATCAAGCGCTGTGCTGCGGTACCTAAAGGTGTGAATGCATACTGTTTATCTCCTACATGGATGCGTGCATGTATAAAATCAATACGTGCATGTAATGCCGTATCAATTGTAAGGTCTTTCCTCTGAAATTCCGATTTCAAAGCAGCAATAAGATCAGCACATTCAATAACGATAAATCCATTGTTGATGGCGTTTCGTTTATACGTTTCACTAAAGGAACCCGCAACAACAAGCTGAATTCCTTTATATTTAAATGCGGTTGCCGCTTGCTCACGTGAGCTTCCGGTTCCAAAGTTGAATCCGCCGACCAATATATCGCCTTTTTGGACAATGCGTACAAAATTCGGATCATAATTTTCCATTACGACATCTGCCTGCTGCTCCGGGGTCATGGTATCAATATAAGTGTATTTTCCCGGATAGATTCCATCGGTATTCAAATTATCCTGCGGGCAAAATATCATTTTTCCTTCAATATATTCCGGGAAGCCCTTAAGAATATCGGCAGCTTCTTCGTGTTGGGGTTTTGGGTACTCAATAATATCGCAATTCGGTTTGTGAATTGCAGTTTCGTCTGCGACAATATAGCCCGCAATGGCAGACAAGGCAACCGTTTCCGGTGATCCTAAGTAAGCCTCCGAGTCCTTTGAACCCATACGTCCCTTGAAATTACGATTAGTTGCCGAAATGGCTGTCTGACCTGCTTCTAACAATCCTTTCCCAAGCCCGATACAGGGTCCGCAACCCGGTGGAAGAGCAATAGCACCGGCTTCCAACAGGGTCTGCCAGATACCCTCTTCCATTAAACGGGTCTGGATCTCCTTTGAGGCGCAGCCGATATAAAATTCCACACCGGATGCAGTTTTTTTACCGCGCACAATATTGGCAGCTGCAAAAAAATCTTCATAACGTCCGTTAACACATGATACCAAATAAGCTTTATGGATCGGAAGATGCTTTTTATTGATCTCTTTTGCCGTAAACATTTTATTAACAGCATGGGGCCCGGAAACAATGGATGAAATGCTGCCGATATCAAGATGAATAACTTTTGTATAATAAGCATCCGGATCGAGATGTAAAATATCACCTTGAAGTTGCTTCAGTGTTTTATCATTGATCCGTGGGTGTTTCCCCTGCATGCCCTCATCAGATGCAACTCCCATGAGTCCGCGTCGCATAATAGTTTCATTTCGTTTGGCATACCAGGCCAGTGTCACATTATCTACAGGAAATAATCCTACCAATGCACCCCATTCGGTAGACATATTTGCAATGGTGAGACGTTGCTCAATACTGATATATTTCAGAGCATCACCATAAAATTCGAGCGCATAATTTAGTACTTCACCGTTAGTAAATAAACCGCAGAGTGCTAATGCAATATCTTTTCCTGTAACACCCGATTGAGGTTTTCCGCTTAATATGATTTTTGCAATAGGGGGTATTTGCCACCAAATTTCTCCGCTTACCCAAACACCCGCCGCATCGGTACGAACAATAGGCGTACCAAGACAGCCCAAACCACCGTACATGTTTGCGTGACTATCGGATGCAACAACGAGAGTATTAGGAAAGGCATAGCCTTCATCACACATAATTTGATGACCAATGCCGGTTTTTGCGGGATAAAAGTCAATGCCGTATTTTTTTGCGAAAGCTTCAATTTTTGTATATTTATTAAGATTTTTTTCATCTGTACTCTGCACATTATGATCCAGTGCAAAAACCGGTTGTCGCGGATCGTTTACCGTCATTTTGCCAATTTCATTAAATTTTGGTATAACTGCTCCTGTATTGTCATGGGTAAGCACATGTTGCGGGTGAAGGGTTACATAATCACCGCTTTTAACCGGTGTATCGTGATGAATAGCATAACGCTGTACAATTTTTTCGATTACAGTCTGTTTCATGATTAGTCTCCATATTTTAGATGTATGAAAAATAATAAAAATAAAAAAAGAATACCATATAAAAAACCCGCCCCGAAGCTTCGGGGCGGGTTTTTTATTACGTGAGTGTGGAAGGATTCGAACCTTCGACCAACGGCTTAAAAGGCCGCTGCTCTACCAGGCTGAGCTACACACCCATCTGAAAAAAGCTCAAAAGTTTAAGTAAAAAACTTAGCGAAAGCAAACAAAATTTTTAATAAAATAAGAGTATAATTGAGCTAATAATAAGATGCAAAAGTTAAATGATTTTACCGGAAATAAACGAAAAATAATGAACTATTGACCTATTTGCCATAAAAACAAATAATGAAATCAGGACAGGCACAGCTTGTTGTTTGGTAATTTTTTATTTATCTTTTAAAATGGACGTACAAAAAGCTCCGCGTGTTAAATGTGTATTGGGAATCATTTATAATTCTAAATGCGATATTGATACCTGCCTGCGATTTTTAGAAACTGTATTTGGGGCGCAGGATCATGTCAGCAACGTTTTGTCATTTGATTTTACGGATTATTATGAACCGGAGATGGGTAAGGATCTTAAACGTGTATTTGTATCTTATGACAGATTAATTATGCCTCAGCAACTTCCTGAAATAAAACATTTAACAAATATTATTGAACGAAATTTTATGGATCATCACAAACGAACCATCAATTTAGATCCGGGATATCTTGATTTGGATAAATTTGTATTGGCATCCGCAAAATATGCCCGACAGAAAATATATCTTGATAAAGGTATTTATGCTGATCCCACCCTGTATTTTTATAAAAAAACATTTCACCCCTATGAATGGAGTTTTCCGGATTTTACAACCGGGTGTTATAACGACTTTTTTTTAAAGATACGTCAGCACTATAAACAGCAACTAAAACAATGATGATTATTTTATACATATTGGCTGGTACAATTCTGTTTTTTATTCTGGTTTTTCTGGGTATTCTGTTTATCCGCCTAAAAGTTGTTATAAACGGAGAATACTGGCAGCGTGAACCCCGGGCAGAGATGGATATTTACTGGATAAAATATGTATTTTGTGCCCGCTGTAAAATACATGATTTGAAGTATGTACATATCACCCTTCGGTTATTAGGTATCCCTATTCCATTCCGTTTACCTTTGTCGCATGAAAAGGCAACTCCGGCCCCAGATACCTTAGAGGATAAAAATGAACCGCGTTTTGCCCGGGAAGCATCCGGGGAAAAAGAAACAAAAGAAACGTTTATTGATAAAATTGAGGGTCTATTGAGCACAAAAGATAATTTAATTACCCTGTGGCAGAAATATCATATATATATTAAAAAAATATATGTGAGGTATGTCACATATTCATTCGAATCTTTTTCGGCAAATATTGGTTTGCAAGAACCGTCTCAAACCGGGACTGCCGCCGCAATCGTATATTCTATCTTGCCAATGACGTCTCTACAGAATGTGAATATCCAATGGGATTTTCAGCAGCCGAGACTGGATGTGTCGTTAGGCACAAAAATAACTATGAAATTATATGGTATTTTTTGTACATTATTATTCATGTATTTGACATATAGGAAGGATACAAGACATGAGCGTAAATGATACTCTATCTACATTATTAGAGAAAGTGAAAACATTAGCAAAAACCGAAACAGTGGTTGGTGACCCAATTGTTGTTCAGGATGTTACTTTAATTCCAATTTCGAAGATCAGCATCGGATTTGCTACCGGTGGCGGCGGACATGACGGTAACAATAAAAAAGACGGGGGTGAAGGTGCCGGTGGGGGGATTACCATAACACCAATAGTTGTGGTTGTGGTTAAAAAAGGCCAGGAATCACGGTTAATGTGGCTGGCAAAAGAAGATCGTTCATTAAACAAACTTCTTGATTTAGTCCCCGGAATATTGGATCGCATTGCCCCCGAAAAAGAATAGGGGACATGGAAATATGTATCACGACTTAGAAGAAATTCCGCTATTTGACGGAATAAAATCATCTGATTTAGCAAGAATAGCACAGTATTTTATTTATAAAACATATAAGCGTAATCAATTAATGATTATTGAAGGCGATATAGGCAAACATTTTTTTATTATAAAAAAAGGGAAAGTAAAAATATCGCGCGCGAATGACGATGGTCAGGAAATTATTTTAGCGCTTTTGCATGAAGGCGATTTCTTTGGTGAATTATCTATACTGGATGAGGGTATTTGTTCAGCAAGTGTATGTTCGCAACAGCCCTGTGAAGTCCTATGTATGCGGCATGAAAATTTTAAGAAGCTGTTGATCAACATGCCGAATTTATCTTATTGCTTATTATATCATATGGCACAACGTATCCGTATATCAAATCAATGCATTGAGAATTTAAACAATCATAATTCCACGCAACGAATTGGCGGTGTGCTAGTACATCTTGCTGAATATTCAGGCTATCGCTACAAACAGTCTGTAATCATCAAAAAAATGCCTTTTCAGCATGATATAGCAGCGCTTGCCGGTACATCAAGAGAAACCGTATCCCGAACATTTTCCTATATGGAAGATCAGCAGTATATTAAAAAATCCGGTCGACATCTTGTGATTAGTGATTATTCCCGATTTTATGAGGAATTTTCATGATGATGGCCTTGCCTTATGCACGCAGAGGGTTTCACTATAATAATTATAAATATTATCTGGAAGACCGTTTTGGCGAACGGGTGCAACGCCTGTCTATCGAAGGAAATTTCACCTGTCCGAATCGCGATGGGAATCTCGGTACCGGAGGATGTATTTACTGTAATCATCATTCTTTCTCTCCGCCTTATGCTGATAAACATAAAGCAATATCCGATCAGGTCGCTGAAGGAATCCAGTTTCTTAACATGCGATTTGGGGTAAATAAGTTTATTGCATATTTTCAAAACCACACAAACACCTATGCACCCGTAAAGCAGCTTGAACGATTATACCGTGATGCTTTAGATTATCCGCAGATCGTTGGACTGGCTGTTTCGACCCGTCCCGACTGTATTGATGATGATGTTTTGTCTTTGCTACACGATATTTCAATGAATTATGATGTAAATCTTGAGCTGGGGATTGAATCCATTTATAATACATCGCTTCTATGGATGAACCGCTGTCACACAGTTGAAACAACCTATATCGCATTAGATCGGATTGCAAATTATCAACTTGATGTGACCGGCCACATTATTCTGGGTCTGCCTACCGAGACCCGGGAAGAGATGATGGCAATGGCAGAAGCCATAAACGATCTGCCTTTGAAATTTATAAAATTACATCACTTGCAGGTTATCAAACAAACAAATTTGGCCACATTATATAAAAAACAGCCGTTCCCGTTATTTTCTTATGAGGAATATGTGGAATTCATTGCACATTTTATTGCAAAATTACGGACAGATATGATTTTACAGCGTGTTATCTCCAGTTCACCCGAAGCATATTTAATTGCTCCGCAATGGACTCAAACCACGACTGCATTTGTGATGGATTTACAAAAATATATGCGGGATAACAATTTATATCAGGGCGATGAATATAGTAAGAAGTAGGCAGTAAGAAGCAAGAAAGCAAGAAAGCAGGGAAGCAAGGAAGCAAGAAGCAAGGAAGCAAGGAAGCAAGAAGTAAGAAGCAAGGAAGCAAGAAGTAAGAAGCAAGGAAGCAAGAAGTAAGAAGTACTTGTCCGGCCCCGATTAATTCGGGGAAGACGGAAGAAGCAAGTATTAATTTATAGTATTGTAGAGGACCCCGATGCTCGGGGGTCCCTTACTTTATTTCATCAAAAGACATTTTTCAACGGCTTGATATGTTCCCGATGAATTTCTTACATTAGCCTTTATAAAATAGAGTCCTGATGCTTGTTCACCAGCGTTCCAGATCAGTTTATGTTCTCCGGGATTTTGCTCACCCATAAATAATGTGTCGATGATCTTTCCCTGCATATTATAAATACTGACATCAACCAAGCTGACAGCTGACAGCTGATAGCTGATGACCAGTCTTGGATTAAAAGGATTGGGATAAACTAATGCAAGAAACATATTATCCGGTATATCTAATGTACTTACAGGGATAATGTCTTCCACAGTTATTGATGCTTCAACACTATTGTTTGCTGGTAAATCAACGTAAGCATATACTGTTTTTGGAGTGCTTAGGCTATCTATTTGCATCAATACAGCATTAGATAAAGAAGCAATTTTTTTACCATTTTCCAGGGGAAAGGTAACCACACAATTTTCAAATTCCACACTTGAATTATTTGTAAGGGTAACGGTATTTTTATCAGAACTAACAGATTTTGTTATCAATTCACCGTTATTTCCAGACTGAAGTGTCTGCATGAACGTAATAATATTATTTTCAACAGTCACAATCCGGTACCAACGGTTACCATCACAAGTTGCACCTGTACTGATATCAAGAGGTGACATGCCGATATTTCCGGTATTACTATGAATATGTCCCCAAAATGCGGCATCAACACCCAAAGTTGATAAGTCTAATTCATGCTTAAAATCATAATGATAAAATAAAACCGTTAAATCAGCATCCGAGTGCTCGGATAAATCATTATTCAGCCATTCCAATTGTGCTGAAGTAAAACTTTCATCTCCGTATACTTCATGACGCCATTTATCATAATTGTCATATGCTTCAAGCCCTACAAAGTGAATATTTCCATAATTAAAAGAGTAGTTTTGCGTAGTTGTTGCGATGGTACTTGTACTGCTTAAATATTTCCAGCCAAAATAATTCCACCAAGTACGGCGTGCTGTCCCGTCCGGCGCAGGGGTAGAAATCCATCCGCCCAAATCATGATTTCCCGAAACCATGAAAAGAGGAACTTCCAGTTCAAGAAGCAGCTTTTTAGCACGGGATATTGCAGGAGTCCCCAATGCTTCTAATTCACCGTCATTGATCAAATCTCCGGTGTGAAGAACAAAATCAGGATGAATGATGTTAATGTCATCAATGACAGCACGAAAATCTTCAATTTCTGTTGTATCGGTTTCTACTTCGGGGTCACCCCAATAATAATGCGAAGGTAAATGGGTATCGGTTACATGAATAAAAGTAAATTCATTCTTATATTCAGGAAGAATATATACGGCATTTTCAGAAATATCAACACTATCCGATCCTGTACATTGGATCTTAAGATCATAGAGACCATAAAGCATTAATTGGGGTATACTTGCAATAAAAGTACGCAATCCAAAAGGAGATATTTCGGATGTTTCTTCAAAAACAAGGTCGATAGGATCAGCATTGAATAATAATGCTAAAGATTGAACGGACTCTCCTTCTGGCAAGTCAATTTGAACAGAAATGGTGTCGCCGGGCAATGCAAGTGTGGGAATATTGATAATAGGGGACTGAATGATTGTTAGCGTGTCTTGCCTTATCACAGGAGGTAATACAGCGTCCATAAAAAAGCTAAGGTCATGATTTGAATCCGCTGTAATATTTATATTTTGTTCTTTTGTTTGCCCACCAACCTTAACACGACAGAGCCAATTTCCGATATTCAAAGGGGAATTTAAAAGTCCAAAGCTATTAGTATATGCTTCTAATGTTGGACCGCTGTCTGATCCATGTATTAATGTCACAAGCGCATCTTCTGCCGGCTGTCCTTCTTGCAATACAGAAACCGATAAGGTACCTGCCGGAATATCCCATAGATCAAGATAAGATGAATAAATTGCTATAAGATCATTTGAAACAATAAAATAACGCAACATGCTCACAGAGTCACCTGCTGCCAGATTGACTTCTTTTAATGTTGCATCACTCCAATAAGTCCCATGGCTTGCCTCAAAATCTTCCATAGCCATATATCCATAAAGGGTATTAGATGTCGTAGACGCAATCCAGCCGGTAAGAGAATTTCCCCCGGAAATAGAGCCACTACCCGGTACAAAAGGATTACTTCCCCAGGAAAAAGCATCTCCAATTCCATAGGCATTCAGCGCTGTTGTCGAATGGTTGTAAAACCGGGTTTTCACCCGTAACACAGGAGTATCATCATATAAAATATAATCGCTTATTATTGAGATATTTGCATTATCTGAATCAACACCCTTAACACAGATATGAGCGGAATCGTATGGTGCACCGGCAGAAATGATCTCTATCGTATGATAATTACCTTGACGCGGCCAATCATTATTTAAATATAAATAAAACAGATCAAAATCATCTATGCCATCATGTAAAGCCGCGTCAATACACAACCCACCGGTATTTCCCGGAGATGTTGTATTGGGAATATCAGAAATGACAAACGAAACACTATCATTCCAAAGCAGATAATCTCCGATAACACCTTTTGCATGACTTCCGTTTAATAATTGAGAACTGGATGTAATTTTAACAGCTTGCGCGCCCCAACTGAGCGTAATGAAGAATAAAACAAAGAAAAAGCATTTTATGATTTTCACAGGATTCCTTTAAATGGAATAATAAGGTAAATAATTAGGGAAGAAATAGCAACGATATTGGTATGAGTAAAGAAGTAAAAGTGAACCAACTAAAAAAACACCCTCATTTTAAAGAAGGTGTTTTTGTTTACAACTAATATTATGTGATTTATCCGTCCGGTTATTCTGCCATTTTCTTATATATTTCCCAGCGATCTTTCGCGTAGGAAAGAAAATCTTTCCGGAAACCTTCAACATTTTCAGGGAAGGTTCTTTCAAGTGATGAATACCGTTTTTCACCGTTCAGGAAGTCAATAACCTCAAAATTCGGTTCTTTTGAATCTAAGATCAATGGATTCTTGCCTTCATCTTTTAATCTTGGGTTAAAACGGTAGTTTAACCAGTATCCGGTATCAACAGCTTTTTTCTCTTCTTTTTGAGAAAATCCCATGTCGATACCATGATTAATACACGGTGAGTATGCAATCACTATTGATGGACCGTCATAAGCTTCTGCCTCTTGGAATGCTTTTACCACTTGATTTTTATTGGCACCCATAGCAACTGATGCTACATAAACATATCCGTATATCATAAGCATACGACCCAGATCTTTTTTAATTGTTTTCTTACCTGATTCGGCAAATTTAGCCACTGCGCCAAGGGGAGATGCTTTGGAAGCCTGACCGCCGGTATTGGAGTAAACTTCTGTATCAAGAACAAGAATATTGATATTCTTGCCGGATGCCAGAACATGATCCACTCCGCCGTAGCCGATATCATAAGCCCAGCCATCACCACCAAAGGCCCAAACAGATTTTTCGAT
>JAUXEL010000004.1 GCA_030620575.1 Fidelibacterota bacterium | reverse complement strand
GTTTTTTAAATTAACAAAACCGAAATATTGAGGAAAACATTGAACAATATAAATGAGATTAAAAATAAAGCACAACAATACCGCCATTATACTGCGAAATGTTTATCTGAAATGGTAAAAATTCCATCACTTAGCGCCGGAGAAGAATTGGTAGTGCTCAAGATCAAAGAGCAATTAGAAAAGGCCGGAGTGCAAGATATCCGCATTGACGGATTGGGCAATTTAATTGCAAAAGTAGGTTATGGGCCTAAAATATTGGCTTTTGACGCCCATATCGATACCGTGGATACCGGTGATGAATCACAATGGTTAACGCCACCGTTTTCGGGTTTAATAAAAGACGAATTTGTACATGGCCGTGGAACGGTTGACCAGGAAGGCGGCGCCGCAGCCATGGTAACTGCTGCCCGAATGTTAACCGAAATGAACTATAACGGTGAGTACACGATTTATTTCACGTTTACCATCATGGAAGAAGATTGCGATGGCATGTGCTGGCTTTACCTTATTGAAGAAGAGAAATTGATACCCGATCTGGCAGTTATCACAGAACCTACCAATCTTGGCTTATACCGCGGACATCGCGGACGCATGGAAATGGAAGTTCACATTAAGGGACTTTCAGCCCATGGATCTGCACCCGAACGCGGAAAAAACGTGATATATTCGGGCGCAAAAACGGCTCTGGAGATTCAGAAGTTACATAAAATTCTCAAGGATGATGAATTCCTCGGTAAGGGAAGTATTGCCCCAACCGTTTTTCGCACAGACTCACCGTCGTTGTGTGCAATTCCGGATAAAGCATTTATGCATATTGACCGTAGATTAACCTGGGGAGAAACCAAAGACAGTACCGTTCGGGAAATTCAACATATTCTCGGTGAAGATAGCCGGGTTATCGTTCCGGTTTATGATCGCCCAAGTTACAAAGGGACTATTTTTGAACAGGAAAAATATTTTCCAACCTGGAAAATTCCGGAAGACCATATGCTTGTTCAAGCGGGCAAAAAGACGCACATAGCACTGTTTGACGAAGAAGCATGCGTAGATAAATGGACATTCTCTACCAATGCTGTGGCGATATGCGGTAAACATAAAATCCCATGTATTGGCTTTGGGCCGGGTAATGAAATATATGCCCATGCACCGAATGAAAAAGTTCCGGTGGCGCATCTTGAAAAAGCAGCCGCATTTTATACTGCGTTGCCATACATGTTAGAGGAAAAATAAAACGCGGAAGTGTGCGATAAAATAAAAGGAATAATAATGACACGGAAACTTCTAAAAGGAAAACATCTGATAACGTTTCAAGATTGGACAAATCAAGAAATTAATATGGCGCTGGATTTAGCCGCCGATCTTAAAAAGAAATTTTTACGTGGTAAACCCCACCGGCTGCTGCGAGATAAAACACTGTTCATGATGTTTTTTGAACAATCTACCAGGACCCGTAATTCCATGGAAGCCGGGATGACCCAGCTTGGCGGACATGCCCATGATTTGACACCGGATAAAATGCAATTATCACATGGTGAATCGGCTAAAGATACATCAATGGTGTTATCGAGAATGGGACATGGAATTGCCTGCCGTAATTGTTTTTACGGAATCGGCAATAAATATCTCAATGAACTTGCCGACAATGCATCCATTCCGGTTATGTCACTTCAAGATGACTTATATCACCCAATGCAGGCAATTGCCGATCTAATGACAATTCAGGAATATTTTGGAAAAGACTTGAAGGATATAAAAATTGCAATTTCGTGGGCCTATGCAATATCTCACGCAAAACCCCTTTCCGTGCCGTTATCTCAAATTTTGATGTTTCCCCGCTTCGGGATGGATGTCACCGTTGCTGCACCCAAAGAATTCCCTCTTTACAAAAATATAGTAAAAACAGCTGAACAAAATGCGACAGAGAATAATGGAAAACTTCGTTTTGTGGATGACATGGACGAAGGATTTGAAAATGCCGATATTGTTATTCCTAAAAACTGGGGTGGATTCGGGAATTACTCTTTTGATGAGTACAATGCGAACGAAGAAGAATGCAAAAAAGAAATGAAAGCCAATCTTGATAAATACAAAAATTGGATTTGCGATGAACGCCGCATGGGCATAGCACATCGCGATGTAAAATATATGCATGCATTACCGGCGGATCGCGGTAACGAAGTTACACCTGCAGTTATCGATAGTAAAGCATCAATTATTTATGATGAAGCAGAAAACAGATTACACACCGCCAAAGCGATAATGGCATTAACCATGGGTGGACGTCCTCAATAATATGGCAATTAAAAGCAAATATATATGTTCTGACTGCGGACGGGAATTTGAGATTTCACCGGATATCATGATTTGTCCCCTTTGCAGTAAAATGCAAGAACCGAATGAACCCTTACGCGGAATTTTGGAAGTTCACTACAATTCAGAATCAGCGGTTAAAATTGAGACATTATTTCCCGTTGAGAAAAAATGGTTTCCAAGCCTTCCGGTTGGGAATACGCCGCTTTGGAAAGCAGAACATTTAGATATTTTCCCCAATCTGTATTTGAAAGACGACACAAGCAATTTGACCGGTTCATTCAAGGACAGAGCCTCGATATTGGTTGCCGCGTTTGCAAAAAAACACAAGATCAATGAAATCGTATTAGCATCAACCGGGAATGCGGGATCTTCCATGGCGGGCATTGCCGCCGCATGCGGATTAAAGACAACAATATTTCTACCCAAGACGGCCCCAAAGGCCAAAATGATTCAGGCATTGCAATATGGCGCAAAAGTTATTTCTGTCGATGGCAATTATGATAAGGCCTTCGATCTTTCACTTGAATATTCAAAGAAGCACCGGCTTTTAAGTCGCAATACCGCCTATAATCCATTAACTATAGAGGGCAAAAAGTCGGTTTCTTTTGAGTTGTTTCAACAGCTCGGAAAAGCACCGGATTATGTGTTTGTTCCCGTTGGCGACGGGGTCATCATTTCCGGTGTTTATAAGGGATTCAAAGATCTGATGCAATTCGGTTTTATTAAGAAAATGCCAACAGTCATTGCCGTTCAGGCAGAAGGATCTGCTGCTATTCACAATGCACTAAAAAGCGGAACATTTCAAGTCGTGGATTCAAAAACAATCGCAGATTCAATTGCCGTTGATGTGCCACGTGGTGGATATTACGCGTTGAAACAATTACAGAAATATCAGGGAAAATCAATTCTCGTTTCCGATGAAGAAATATTGTCGGCACAAAAGAATCTATCAGAGAAAGCCGGACTTTTTGCCGAACCGGCTGCCGCGGCGTCGTATGCGGGGTTCTTAAAGATGAAGAATGAGCTACCGGTCGAGGCCACCATCGTTTTGCTTATAACCGGAACGGGTTTAAAGGATATTGACGCAGCAATGGAAAAAATAATATTTCCCCAAAACACAATTAAATCTATTAAGGAAATTCAATGAGCGTTGATGGAATAATTTTATCTGCAGGATATTCTAAAAGAGCCGGTGATTTTAAGCCGGCATTGGATTTGTGTGGAAAACCTATATTGCGCAGGACAGTTGAAAGCATGTTGGAACTTTGTAAAAATGTCATTGTTGTTGGGGGTTATAAATTTGAAGAGTTAACCACAATTATTACAAAAATTCCTAAAATAAAAATCATTAAAAATAAGCATTTTGAATTGGGAATGTTTTCGTCGGTAAGGGAAGGAATTAAGCACGTGACAGCTGATTATTTCTTTATTCTTCCCGGAGATCAGCCGGCAGTCAAAACCGCAACATTTCAAACACTGCTCAATCAGGCCGACGATATTACTATTCCAAGATTTAAAGGAAAGAAAGGTCACCCCGTACTTTTTGATTCAAAACTTATCCCCGAAATTTTATCCTGGCCGGACACTGAAATTTTGCGGAACTATATTCACAGCAAAAAGAATGTTGAAATAATTGATGTGGATGATGCAGGTATTGGATTAGATGTTGATACCGAAGAAGATTATGAAAATATCAAAAAGTATTACAAAGAAAATTTTACTCAGAGACGTTCAATAGTAAATTAATAAAGGCAAGGATTTGAAAGAGAATATCAGCAAATCAATTTTGCGAGTTGACTCCAGGAAAAAGATTAACGGAGAAGCCAAATATATTTCCGATTGGAAATTTGATAATGTTTTATATGCAAAAACAATCAGAAGCACTGTGGCAAAAGCTAAAATTCTTTCCATAACACTGCCCGAGATTCCGGCAGGTTATTATATCGTTGATAAAAATGAGGTGCCGGGCATTAACAGGATGCAAACAGTAGTCTCAGACCACCCCGTTTTTGCCGAAAATGATGTACAATATATCGGACAGCCAATTTTGCTTGTAGTGGGTCCGGATCGAGAAATAATTTATTCCATTGTTGCTAAAATCGAAATTCAATATAAAGAACAAGAAGCGTTATTTACCTTGGAAGAAGCGGAGAAAAAATCGACCGTATTTACAGATTATCACTATAGAAAAGGAGAACCCGAAACGGTTTTTCAACAATCAGGCCAACTCATTGAAGATGAATTCACCACCGGTTACCAGGAACATGTCTATCTGGAACCTCAAGGCATTGCCGCAGAGTTCAAGGAAGACACACTTTTCGTTTACGGCTCCATGCAATGTCCTTTCTATGTAAAAAATGCATTATTGGATACAATGGATTTACCGGAAGATAAAATTCGAGTTGTTCAGACAATTACCGGCGGCGCTTTTGGCGGGAAAGAAGAGTTTCCCTCTTTAACTGCATGTCATGTGGCTATTGCTGCGCATAAAACCCGCCATCCAATCATGATGATCTATGACAGATCAGAAGATATTTTGTGTTCAACCAAACGCCATCCTTCGAAAATTCGCTATAAAGTCGCCTTTGATAAAAACAATCAGGTATTAGCCTTAGATGTTGATGTTTTATTAAATGCCGGAGCATATAACGGTCTTTCTCCCGCGGTATTGCAGCGGGCAATTTTTGCGGCAGGCGGCGTTTACAATATTCCACATATTAATGTTCGCGGTAGAAATTTTATGACCAATGCTGTTCCTTCGGGCGCATACCGTGGTTTCGGAGCACCGCAAACGATCTTTGGCATAGAAATGTTGTTCTACAATATTGCAGTTAAACTGGGAGTTGATCCGCTTGAATACAAAATGCGACATTTGCTGAAAAAAAATGACCCCACTTCCACCGGAGGACAAATTCGCGAAGAAGTTAAATTACCGGAAATCATTAAAAAAGTTATAGAAAAATCCGATTATTATAATAAACTAAAAACCAACAAAAAATATCAGGGCATTGGAATATCGCTGTTTCTTCACGGTTGTGGATTTACAGGGAAAGGCGAATCTGTCATAAACGGAAAAATTACATTAGAGAAAAATAAAGATATTGTGACGCTAAAAGTGTCCAGTGTAGAAATGGGACAGGGAGCAGAAACCGCGTTACGAAAAATCGTAGCGCAGACCCTGAAAATTCCAATAGAAAATGTTATCTATGGGGAAGTTGATACAGGCCTGGTTCCCGATTCCGGTCCAACGGTAGCATCGAGAACAACGATGATCGTAGGCGGACTTTTACGGGAAACCGCTATGGAAATGAAAACACGTTGGAATGAAACGGAACAATTTGAAATAAGTAAGCGCTACGAACATCCAAAGTATTTACATTGGGACGATGATAATTTTTCCGGTGACGCATATCCCGTATATTCTTGGGGTGCAAATGTTGCAGAGGTTGAGATTGATCCTGTCAGCTATGAAATAACAATAAAAAACATTGAAGCAGTTTATGATGTTGGTGTCCCAATCGATAATCGCGCGCTAAAAGGGCAAATGCAGGGAGGCATTGCTCAGGGAATTGGTTGGGCAACAATTGAAGTTATGGAATCTGAAAATGGCAAACTAAAACAAAGCAATCTCACGGATTATAAAGTCCCTACTTCCATGGACATACCGGAAATTCATTGTTCTTTTGTTTTAAATCCCTATGAGTTTGGTCCTTTCGGTGCAAAATGTGCCGGAGAGCTGCCGTCTGTTGGTGTGCCGCCTGCAGTTGCAGAAGCAGTTGCAAATGCTTTGAATAAAACAATAAATCATCTGCCAATCACGCCGGAAAAATTAATGGAGATTGATAATGGTAATTGAATTTTATTTAAACAATGAAAAAAAGAAAATAGATATTGATGCTTCAGCGAGGCTTCTGGACGTGCTACGCGAAAATTTTGGATTGACAAGCGTTAAAGAAGGATGCGGCGAGGGTGAATGTGGCGCTTGCGTTGTATTGGTGAATGGCCGGGCTATGAATACTTGCATGATCCCGGTAGCTTCAATTATGGGGAAATCAATTGTAACCATGGAAGGTTATAAGCATACTGATCGATACAAAGCAATTGAAACGGGATTTATGGAAGCAGGTTCAGTGCAATGCGGGTTTTGCACGCCCGGATTTGTTATGGCAACAGAATCATTACTTAACCAGAATCCCAATCCAACAGACGATGAAATTAAAGAAGGATTATCCGGAAACCTCTGCCGTTGTACAGGATACAATATGATCATTCAAGGTGTGCGATTGGCAATAGAAAAAGGAGCCGGATTATGGTAGAAGCTTTCCGACCCCAAAACCTCATCGAAGCATTGTACATTTTATCCGAAAATGAATGTACAATTATTGCCGGCGGGACAGATTTAATGGTTCAGCGCGCACGCGGTTTTGCACTTAAACCCGATTTTGTTTTCCCGCTTTTATTCATTGAGCACCTGAGTGAATTAAAACAGATATATAATAACAGTAATGAAATTCATATTGGAGCGTGCGTAATTCTTACTGATATAATGCAAAACGAAATTATTCCGGAAATTTTCAAAGAGATGATAGGCAAGATGGCATCGCCTCCCACCCGAAATATGGCGACAATTGGCGGCAATCTATGTAATGCATCTCCGGCTGGGGACACACTTCCATATTTATACGCCGTGAATGCAAAAGCGATATTACAGAACGCTAACGGTGTGAGAACAGTACCCATTGAGGAATTTATTACGGGTGTGAAAAAAACATGTTTGCAAAAAAACGAGATATTAACAGACATTATTATTCCCGATAAGAAATTTGATGTTAATATCTATAAAAGGCTTGGCCAACGAAAAGGCATGAGTCTGACAAAAGTTTCTTTACTTGGATTGGCGGATATTTCAAAAAACAGAATACGCGATATCCGGATTGCCCTTGGTTCCATTGCACCAACGATTGTACGCTCCTCTGATATCGAGAGAAAAATGATCAATAAAAGTTTAGATGAAATAAAACAGATAAGTTATGAAATTTCAAATCAATATGATAAATTGATAAAGCCGATAGATGATGCAAGGTCAACAGCAAAGTATCGCAAAAAGGTGAGCTTGAACTTGATCAAACATTTCTTGGAGAATTTGTAATGAATGAAGAAATTTCGGTTTAGTGAATTTTATAAACAGCAGAAATAAAATGAAAAATATATGGAGGATAATACTATGAAAAACAACGCACAACAAATTCAGGCAATTATACTTTTTGGAGCACTATGGGGGCTTTCAGAGGCAAGCATTGGATATATGCTGCATTTTTTGCCCTACGGATTTTCTGGAATGTTCATGTTCCCAATAGGGTTTTATTTTATGTATAACGCATATAAACAGACAAATAAGCAAAACGCCGTACTGTGGGTAGGGATCATCGCTGCCACCATTAAGCTTGTTGATCTTTTACTACCCACGCGATCACTCCTGAGCGTTATCAATCCGGCAACATCAATTCTTCTTGAATCACTTGTCGTTTTTGCTTTTGTCAAAATGTATAACAGCAAAAAAGTATTTGTACCCTCTCTGGCTTTGGGCTTAGGGTGGATCACACTTTTTGCACTTACTCAAGCATTCATTTTTAGACCCGCTTCTGGATTATATCTGTACCCCCTGAATGAAATTCTGATTTTTGTTTTATTAAATGCAGTTGTTAGTGGATTACTAATTGCGCTCTATTTGAAAAAAGAAGATCTTGCTATGTGGAGATTCGGGCTAAGAAAAGCTTCTTATGTCCTGCCATTACTTGCTTTGGCTATTGCTATTGCTTTGGAGTTAACTAACTCACTAATAATTTAACATGAATTTACTTAAAAAATTAATTGCAAAAACACCGGAAATATCTATTGAAGAAGTCATTATTGGTGTTCATTCTACATTGGTAAAAAGCAGCCAAAATTGTGGTATCGCCAGTACGATTAAATATTGCGGTCCCAAAGAAAATGTTCGGGATGCCGGAAAACTGGAGACATTAAATTTAAAAGAATTGGCAGCATATTCTCTTTCTGACAATCTACTGGAAGCTTCAATTGGAATGGCAGCCATTAATTGCGCGGTTTCTCTAAATATCCCGAAATACAAAACCCTTAATGCAAAAGATATTATTCTGAAAAAGGGCAAAGACAAAAATGTAGGTATTATTGGACATTTCCCTTTTTTGGAAGAACAAAAAGAACATTACAAAAATTGCTATATTTTTGAAAAGCAACCACGCGAAGGTGATTTGACAGAATATGATATTCCGAAATATCTTCCGAAAGTTGATGTTGCTGCTATTACCGCTACATCCATCACGAATCACACGTTTGAAACGATCTTGAAAAATTTACCGGAAACAAGCTTCAATCTTGTATTGGGCCCATCTACTCCACTCTCACCGATTTTGTTTGATTTTGGAATTGACGCTGTTTCGGGATCCGTAGTGGAAGATTATGACAAAGTAAAAAAATTCGTTTTACAGGCAACTCCTACCCGGCATTTGCAAGGCCTGAAAATGATAACGATTTTTAAAGAGGATTATCTGTGAAAAACATCTACTCTGAACTTTTAGAATTGGCAGAAGGAAACAGTTCCGGCGTTTTAGTCACGGTAGTTGAAAAAGAAGGGTCAGGACCAGCCGTTACGGGGACAAAAATGATCGTTCATCCTGATGGAAAAATATCCGGAACGGTTGGTGGCGGTATCATTGAAGCATTGGCGATAAAAAAAGCATTAACCCTTATGGTGTCTAATGAAAATGCCACCGAACACTATATTATGGATGAACCCGGCAAAGGTACCAACACCGGAATGTTGTGCGGTGGTACAGCAACACTGTTTTTTGAATATTTTGCCCCCCGAAAAAACGTCTATATTTTTGGCGCCGGACATGTTGGACAAGCATTGGTTTATCATTTAAGAAAATTAAATTATCATATTACCGTTATTGATGATCGCGAAGATGTTCTTTCACAATTGCAAGGCGCAAATGAAAAAATTCATTCTTCTTTTGTTACAGCCATGGATGATAGAAATGTTGTAAAAAATAGTTTTTTCATCATAACCACTTATCAGCATGCATATGACGGTGTGGTTTTAAATAAAATTTACAGTTCACATTGGCGGCCAAAATATATTGGTATGGTTTCATCGCGGAAAAAGAAAAAAACACTTACAGATAAATTAAAAAAAATAGTTCCTGACGCCAACATGGATATATGTTTTATTCCTATTGGCTTAAATATTGGCGGCGCATCAGTACATGAAATAGCAATATCCATTATTTCTGAAATGCAAACAATTGCCTACAAGAAAAAAGCGAAACATTTACGAGAAGGAAATGATTAACATAATCAAAGGAAATAGCAATTCCGGTAAAACGCGTTACCTGAAAAATCTTTATAAGGAAACGCCCAAGGGTGACGGTGTGTTGTCTTTAAAATATTATGAAAAAGATGAATTTCTTGGTTACAATTTACTTCATTTAAAAACCGGAGAACAAAAACCATTTATCAGACTAAAAACAAAACTCCCGGAAAATTGGGCGGGAAAACATGAAACAGGTAAATATTCTTTTTCTTTAGACGGATTTCAATTTGCAGAAAACATATTGCGCAATATAGATGAAGCACCAATATATATTGACGAAATTGGTCCACTGGAGATAATGCAAAAAGAAGGATTTTATCAAATAGTAAAAGATCTTTTAAACAAAAATATGGAAATTTTTCTGACAGTCAGAGATTCATTATTTGATGAATTGATTGCGGTATTTTCAATCACAGAAAAGATAAAGACAACAATAATAAAATAAACAAGGGGCACATATGATTGACTTGACTATTCACGAAGAACAACTGAAAAAAACAATTAAACGCTGTAAAAATCGAAATATAATATTACCAACGTTTACCCAAATGAAAAATCCCGAATTGGTACCGGGGCATATTAAAGAAGAACTTAAATCTATTGGTCTTTGGGACGTTCACCCCCGTAATCTTTTTCGTATTACATGGAAAAATGAGCCTGTTTCCATGGGTGGGAATTACAATGGCGCAAATTTTATTGAAATACCTTCAGAAATTACCGGTGTCAAAGCACGTATTATTGCCTTAGTAGGGAAATGGTTTCCCACAGGTGCACACAAAGTGGGAGCAACATATGGATGTATTACGCCACGTTTGATCACCGGGCAATTTGATCCCACCAGCCAAAAAGCAGTTTGGCCATCTACGGGAAATTACTGCCGCGGTGGTGCTTTTAATTCAGCATTACTTGCTTGTGAGTCTATTGCGATCCTACCGGAAGAAATGTCAAAAGAGCGTTTTGAGTGGCTTTCTAAAGTTGCCGGTGAAGTGATCGCAACACCGGGATGTGAAAGTAATGTAAAAGAGATTTTTGATAAATGCTGGGAATTACGCAATACGCGCGGTGATGATATTATGATCTTCAATCAATTTGATGAATTTGGAAATTATCTCTGGCATTATGATGTCACCGGGAATGCAATATTGGAGATCATGAACAATGTTATGACCAAGGATAATAATTTTGCAGGCATTGTGTTAAGCTCGGGATCTGCCGGCACGCTGGGAAGCGGTGACTTTCTGAAGAAAAAATTCCCCACATTAAAAGTAGCAGCTGCCGAAGCCCTGCAATGCCCAACACTTTTATATAATGGATTTGGCGGGCACAGAATTGAAGGTATTGGCGATAAACATATTCCCTGGATTCACAATGTCAGGGAAACGGATATGGTCGTTGACGTGGATGATGAAACCACGATCAGAATGTTAAGATTATTTAATGAAGAAGTGGGTCACGAATACTTGAGCAAACAGGGCGTTGATGAAAACATCATCAAGCAACTTGATCTCTTGGGAATTTCATCGATAGGCAATCTTGTCGGCGCCATTAAATTTGCCAAATATTACGAACTGACAGAAAAGGATATTGTTACAACAATCTTTACCGATTCAATGGAGTTATATGAATCCAGAGTTCGGGAATTACAAGAAGAGCGAGGAGCATATTCTTATGATAATGCTGTTCAGGATTATGAAATGATAAACAATGTTGCCATTGACAATATGCTGGAACTTGATTACTACGCGAAAAAAAGGATTCATAATCTAAAATATTATACATGGATAGAACAACAGGCTAAGGATCTGGATGAACTGAATGCACAATGGTATGACCATCAGGAATATTGGGCTTCAATTCAGGAAATGGCTCCCAAAATTGATACTTTGATCAATGCCTTTAACGATAAAGTACTAAAATAAACAAGATGAGCACATAATACTGAGACTAATTCAGGAGCAAGTATGAAATCATCTATATTAATTAGAAATCCGCTGCTTTGCTGTCGCATGAGAGAAAATGTGAATTCAGATGATGTTCTTGATACATTTTCGGGCGGACATATCTATATAGAAGACAATATAATTATTTCTGCGGGTCCGGAAGATTTTCATGGTACTGCAGATAAAATTATTGATGCCAGTCGAATGTTGGTGTTACCCGGTTTTATAAATACACACCATCATTTTTTTCAAACACTTACACGAAATATTTTTGCCACCCAAAAATCAGAACTTTTTGATTGGTTAATTACCAATTATGAGATATGGCGCTGGATTAGTGGAGACGCTTTTTATGTCAGCGCAAAAGTCGCGATAGCTGAATTGCTAAAATCCGGCTGTACTACCACGTCAGACCATCTTTACTTATTTCCCAACCACACAGAACCCACATTGATCGATAGTGAAATTCTTGCCGCAGAAGAACTTGGCATACGTTTTCAACCGACACGCGGCTTCATGTCGCTAAGTAAGAACAATGGCGGCCTTCCGCCTGCAGATGTTGTCCAAACAGAAGAAGCAATATTTCACGACATTGACAGATTGGTTGAAAAATATCATGACGATTCTTTTGGTTCTATGTTGAAGATTTCGCTGGCACCCTGTTCTCCCTTTTCTGTAACAGCAGAATCGATGCGCAGAACGGCTGATGTAGCTGAAAAACATAATCTTCAAATACACACACATCTTGCGGAAACCAAAGATGAAGAATCCTTTTGCATGAAAAAATCCAATCAGCGCCCCTTTGAATTTATGAAATCTCTTGGATGGATTACTGACAATGCATGGTTTGCACATGCGATTTTTTTGAATGATAAAGAGATCAGGGAAGCCGGTAAAGTAAAAATTGGAATATCTCACTGTCCCACATCTAATATGCGCCTCGGCTCGGGAATTGCCCACATCAAAGAAATGCTGGATGTTGGCGTTGGTGTTAGTTTGGCGGTTGACGGTTCTGCATCTAACGACGCTTCTAATATGTTAATGGAAATACGTAATGCCATGTTGATCTCCAGGTTGCGAGAACCGGAATTTTGGCTAAGTACCGAAGAGGTTTTGTGGATGGCAACGGTTGGAGGCGCAAAGGCATTAGGACGAAACGATATTGGACAAATACAAGCCGGGAAATGTGCTGACATTACTATGATATCAATGGACAAACTGGAATATTCGGGAGCACAGCATGATCCTGCCGCAGCGATCGTTTTTAATGTCGCCATGAGTCCTGTCGACCATGTAATTGTCAATGGAAAAATTATTGTAGAAAATGGGAAATTACTTGATCTTGACGAGCCGGAACTGGTGAAAAGGCATCAGAAAATATCTACTGAATTGGTGGAAGCTGCTAAGAAAAAATTGAAGCAAAGATTGAGAAGATAAGAAGAAGTAAACAGTAAGCAGTAGGCAGTAAACAGAGAAGTAAGAAGTAACGAGCAACCAGAGAAGAAAAACACAACTGTCACCCTGTCCGCCAGCTGGCGGATCAGGATTTCCAGGCATTTAAATAATCACAAATCATTAAAATGATTTAGCAAAATCAATTGTATTAAAAATAGACTTAATTGTAAAAATAGTTAACGATTTTATTTTTTTATTCCATGAATTTTCTCGCCTGTTACCAGCAGCGAAACCAAATATTATAATTCCACAGTTGCGTCAAATAATAGATTTATAACCTGTTGTGTGAAACAGATTAGAAAATGGGAATCGCATGCTGTCAATAGTTTTTTTGATGTCATTTCGAACAGTCTTCGTCCACCAGCTGGCGGACTACGCCCGTCAGGCCGGAGCGCAAAACCACCCCTCGCGTCATCCCGGGCGTGCGTAGCCCCGATTTTTCGGGGGCAGAGCTAAGACCCGGGATCTCAATTTATATTAGCCCATTCATTAATGCAGATACTGATCCCCCGAACCCCGATCCTTCGGGGCGGGGGTCAAGATGACATTATTTATGGGTATTTTGATAATTTGCGACTTGAATTTGTGTTTCACATAACGGTTTTTTTACTTCTAAATCAGCATTTAGAAAGCAAAAGGAGTTTGATATATTATTTTAAATTGTGAAATCGTAATATTATTTATAAATTTACAAATTATCAGGAAATTTTATGAAAAATATATTACCTAAAATTATAGTTATCATCGGCGCCATCGTACTGTGGTTATTGATTGTCTCCGGACAGGAATATGTGGCCGTGATAGAACTTCCGCTCTCGGTTTATGAACCGCGTCCGGAAATGACCCTGGGCGAGGCACTGCCTAAAACCGTTAAAGTAAGAGTTGAAGGTCCGGGGCGTATTATGTATTTCCAAAGATGGTCAAAGAAATATTCCCTGATCCTGGACGTGGGAACCATTACCCACAATCAACGCTTGTCATTGAAATCATATTTTAAAGAACGGCCAAATCAGGTTATGATACAATCTGAACTGAATTTTCTTGAAATTGTATATCCGGACAGTATTGATATTTATATCGATGATAAAATATCGAAGGAAGTTCCTGCCCACATTATATCAGATATATCAGTAAAAGCGGGATATATTCAGGTAGGTGTTCCTGAAACCGGCAAGGTAACGTTGAGCGGACCGAAAAAATATTTAAAATCCGTGGATTATGTTGTAACAGAACCCTTAGAAAGAGAGAATGTTGATTTCTCTTTTTCTTCTAAAATCCCGGTAGTTAATCCAAATATTGAACTGGTAGAAATGACCCCTCAGCATATTGATGTTCAGTTTAATATTGAAATGATAGGTGAACGCTTAATTCCCAATATTCCTATCAGGGTGCGAAATCAACCCGATGATCTTGAAATTCAATTTATTCCTAATTCCGTAAGTCTGCGTATTACCGGTGGGAATAACCAAATTCAGGTCCTTACGGAACGTGATTTTTTCGTGTATTTTGATTATCTGACACAATGGTTCCCAAATAAAAATTATTATCCGGTAAAAATAAAATCGCCCGATGAGGTATTAGATGTTATTCATATAATGCCTGAACAAATCGAGGTTATTGTTATAAAAAAGAATCAGCGATGAAAAAAAACGAAACAAGTCCATGTATTTTAGGCATTGAATCATCTTGTGATGAGACCAGCGCCGCTATACTACAGGGATTTGATGTGAAATCACATATTGTGTATTCCCAAATGGTACATAAAAAATATGGCGGTGTTGTGCCTGAGCTTGCAAGCAGGGCGCATGAACATGCGATTTCTCAGGTTGTGCATTCCGCGTTTGAAACATGTGAGTTTATTCCACGGGACATTGATGCGATCGCTGTTACCTACGGACCCGGATTGATGGGTGCTTTACTGGTCGGATTGAATTATGCCAAAGGTTTTGCCCTGGCACGAAATATTCCCTTCATTGCTGTCAATCATATTGAGGCGCACCTTTATGCGCCGATGCTGAAATTTCCTGATTTGAAGCCCCCATTTCTTTGTCTGCTGGTCTCCGGAGGACACACCATGCTGATAGATGTAAAGGGAATTAAAGATTTTATTATTCTCGGTACCACCCGGGATGATGCTGCCGGAGAATCCTTTGATAAAACAGCCCGTTTATTGAAAATCGGATATCCGGGCGGGCCGGTAATTGATACCTTATCGGATTCCGGAGACCCAAAAGCGGTGCGCTTTCCGCGTGCGCTGCTGGAACCTGATAGTCTGGATTTCAGCTTCAGCGGCATGAAAACCGCTGTCTTAAATTATGTTAAAAAACATGATGCGCTTTCCGATAAAGAAAAAGCGGATATAGCCGCAAGTTTTCAGGAAGCGGTTGTAGATGTATTGAAAGAAAAAGTTCGCCGTGCAGTAGTTGCTACAGGGCACACACAGGTGGTGATTGCCGGCGGTGTTGCTGCAAACCGGCGTTTAAGAACGGTATTAAAAAGTATGGAAGATACCCTGAATATTGAATTATTTTATCCTCCCCTTGAATATTGCACGGATAATGCCGCTATGATAGCTGCCACCGGTGTAATGTATTATCGTCAGGGATGGATTTCAAATCTGGACATTGGTGCAATTCCCAATTTAAAATTAGTATAAAGGAATAGACATATGATTATTGTATTCAAGTCGAATGCAACTGAAGAGCAAAAAAAACACGTTGAAGATTATTTAACGGATCGTGGTTTTGAATTTCACCCCAGCCTGGGAGAAGAGTACACGGTATATGGTGTCATTGGAGATACAAAACGCTTGTTTCCGGAAGATTTTAAGGTTTTTGAGGGTGTCTCTAACGCATTTCGTATTTTAGAATCCTATAAACTTTGTTCCCGAACCTTCCATCCGAAAAATACAAAAGTAAAGATCGGAAATATTACCATCGGAAGTAATGAAATCGCCGTTATTGCCGGTCCGTGTTCTATTGAGAATGAAGAAATGATACATACAATTTCTAAAGACATTATAAAGCGTGGCGCAAATATTATTCGTGGCGGTGCATTCAAACCGCGATCGTCTCCTTATGCCTTTCAGGGCTTGGGTGAAGATGGCTTAAAATATCTTTATGAAGCGGGTAAAGAAACCGGTAATCCTGTTATATCAGAAATTATGGCAATTAAAGACATTCCCTTATTTGAAAAATACGTTGATATTATTCAAATTGGCGCCCGGAATATGCAGAATTTTGCCCTGCTTAAAGAACTGGCACATACCAATAAGCCTCTGTTATTAAAGCGCGGTTTGTCCGCAACTGTTGATGAATGGCTGAATTCCGCAGAATATCTTGCAAGCAAAGGGAATCAAAAAATAATTTTATGTGAGCGCGGTATTCGGACTTTTGAACAATCAACCCGTTTTACTTTGGATTTATCGTCGATACCGGTAATCAAGAAGAAATCACATTTACCGATCATTGTTGATCCTAGTCATTCAATGGGACAGCGCGATCTGGTAATTCCCATGGCACGCGCGGCGATAGCGGCGGGAGCAGATGGGATCATGGTAGAAGTACATGACAATCCCGAAAAAGCTTTATCAGACGGTCCGCAGTCACTTTTACCCGGGCAATTTAGCGGTCTCATGAAAGAAATAGAAATCATTGCAGGTGCAATAGGGAAAACCATTGCCAAAAACTAAACAAAAACACACACATTTTGCTGTTATCGGATACGGACGCTTTGGCAAATTATGGACTGATATTTTATCGGAGCACGGCAATGTTGTTGTTTATGAGAAAAACCCTGCAGTTTCTCAGAGAGAAGCGAAAATTACAAAATTTGTTGATCTAAAAACCGCTCTCAGCCAAGAGGTGATTTTTCTTTGTATTCCCATCTCATCCATGGAAGCATTTATAAATGAAAATGCATCTTCCTTTTCACCGGATACCACCGTCATTGATACCGCTTCTGTAAAAACTTACCCCATCGCATGGATGGATGCAGGTATTCCCAATATTAAACATCTGGGTCTGCATCCGCTTTTTGGTCCGGACAGCTATGATACAAATCAAATTAATTTAATGATCATAACGCCTTCGAAACAGTATCCTGAATTAGCTGCAATTTGGGCCGAAATATTTGAATCATGGACATTTTTTACAAAGATCATTTCTCCGGAAGAACATGATAAAAGCATCGCATATTCACAAGGCGTCACTCATTTTATTGGTAATGTGTTGAAAAAAATGGAATTACCGCAGCAAACCAGTACGTCCACGCAAGGCTACAGTATGCTGCGGGATGTAGAACGTTTTTGCAGCAACGATAGCCCCCGATTGTTCCGGGATATGCTCTTGTACAATCCGCAATCGGTGAATATGTTTAATCATTTTTTAAAGGCAAGCCATGATGTTTCTGCATATATACGTAAGGAAAACGTGCAGCATACGGGTCCGCTAATACTCGGCGTTATGGGCGAAGAGGGGAGTTTTTCGCAGGAAGTCGGGGAGTTATGGCTAAAAAACAACCATATACCCAATGGAAAAATATCCTGTTTAACTACCGCGGAAAAGGTTTACGATGCATTGGATTTCGGGCTGATCCAGATAGGTTTGATGCCAATCCAAAACGCAGTGGGCGGAATGGTTTTGGAAACCGTCCGGGGACTGGCAAAATACAGTTGTAAAATTTCCGGTTTTTTCCCTTTCTTGGTAAATCAATGTCTGCTGAGCCGGCAGGATGTCCACAAGATAAAACCGGGATCTATTCACTCCCATCCGCAGGCCTTACGGCAGTGTAAAAGCTACTTAAAGAAATATTACCCGGATGTTCCTCTTGTAGAAGAAGATGACACTGCTGCTTCCGCACGTAAGCTGTCAGAAGGGAAACTTCCGGAAAACGCCTATGTAATTGCTTCAGAAACCTGTGTGGATCTATTTAATTTAAGGTTGGTAGAGAAGGAAATACAAGATCTCGAATATAATGTAACAGATTTTGTTACAGTAATTAAAGAATAAAATCATGACAGAGCACCATGTAAAAACCGTTTATCCTGTTGACGCGGTCCGGGGACAGATTACCTTACCTGGAGATAAGTCCTTAAGCCACCGTGCCCTGATGTTTGCGGCGATTGCCAGGGGCTGTTCAAAGATCAAACATTTAAATATTGGCTCAGATGCCCTTTCAACCATTGCATGCCTGCAAAAATTGGGTGTGCATTTTCAGCTTGGAAAATTTACGGTTGATATCGATAGTCCGGGCTTATACGGCTGGACGCAACCGCTTGACGGTATTTTAAACTGTGGTAATTCCGGTACGACTGTGCGCCTTTTATCCGGTCTGTTAGCCGGTAGGGAAAATATAACTATTACCATGCTGGGGGACGCATCTTTAAGTACGCGACCGATGAAACGCATTATTGATCCACTGAAAAAAATGGAGGCGGATATTTGCTCCGATTCAGGACATCTTCCCATAACTATCCGCGGAAAAGAATTAAAGGGGATTCATTACACATTACCTGTCGCGAGCGCACAGGTATAATCATGTGTGCTTTTTGCAGGTTTATCGGCGCAGGGAAAAACCTATGTGGAAGAGCCTCTGCCGACCCGCGATCATACCGAAACCATGATGAAAATGTTTCATATTCCTGTTTTTAAGAATAAAAATATTATTTCTGTTCATACGCTTCGACGTGCTATCCCGGGATTTCAGTATGCTGTTCCGGGAGACCCCTCATCGGCCGCATATTGGGTAGCAGCGGGACTGTTGCTGTCGGATAGCAAGCTGTATTTACGGAATATGTCGCTAAATCCCACCCGTATTGCCTATATTAAACTATTAAAAGCCAGCGGTGCCCGTATTGATATAGTACAAAAACATAAAAGTCTGGAACCCTCAGGTGATATTATTGTACGTTCATCGACTTTGCAACATTTTCATATCCGTAGTAAGCAAGTGCCGGGTCTTATTGATGAGCTTCCAATATTGGCATTAATTGCAACACAGGCGAAAGGGAAAACTGTGATCCGCGGTGCAAAAGAACTGCGTTATAAAGAAAGTGATCGGATTGCATCGACCGTAGAAATGTTGCGGAATATGGGAGCGGAAGTAGAAGAATTTGAAGATGGATTAGATATTATGGGTGGAACAACTCTTCTTGGCGGCGAAATAGATGCACATGGTGATCACCGTATTGCAATGACTGCATCAATTGCCGGACTAATTACCCGGACCCCGGTTCGTATAAAAGGATACTCGACGGTCGATATTTCCTACCCCGATTTTTACAGCATATTAGAGAGAATAAGTAAAACATGACATTTGGTTTATTGGGACATCAGATAGCATATTCCTTAAGTCCGGTCATTCACAATATGATTGCCCGGGAGCATATTGATTACCGTCTTTTTGATATATCTCCTGATGAGCTTGATAAAGCGGTATTTGGAATATTATCCCGTCTTTCCGGATTCAATGTTACTATTCCCTATAAACAGCGTATCATGCAATATTGTCAGGAGTTTGATACAGCTACAAAAAAAATTGGCGCAGTAAATACGATCCGTATTAAAGAAGCAACCTGGACCGGTTACAACACTGATTATTTAGGATTTATGCGGGTCATTAAAAAAAATATCCCCGATTATTTATCTTATCATCCTGTGATACTGGGATATGGCGGTGTGGCACGGGCAGTCATTTTTGGATTAGAAACACTGGGGTTTCATGCCGTATCGGTGTATGGCGGTGAACAACAGCGGGAACGGGAAACATTTATTGAAGCAGTAAGTCCCTTACTTCGCATGCAGGTTCTTGATATACTTCCGGATATTCCGCGGCTCTGGATAAATTGTACTCCTGTCGGAAGCGTAAAAATTCCGGGTATTCCCGAAGGATTCATCAATTTCCGTTCGGATGACATGCTATATGACCTCAATTATGTGCCCTATCCTACATACTTGGAGCAAGTTGCGCATAAACAAGGTATCCCCACCATAAATGGCATACAGATGCTCATATATCAGGCAATAGAATCCCAAAATATATGGATGGGAAAGGATGCGGTAACAGATGTGGATATTGATACAATTATTCATTCCATCAATCAATAAAATGCAGTATCTTTTTAAATAGATTAAAGAGTGTACACCATAATAATGGAGTAGATCATGCAAAAAGCCATTACATACATTACCGGAGGCGAAAGCCATGGTCCCGCGATGACAACCCTGATCAAGGGATTGCCTGCAGGCTTTACTCTAAATATTGATCAGCTGAATTATCAGCTCTGGCGGCGTCAGCAGGGTTATGGACGTGGCGAACGCATGAAAATTGAGCGGGATCATGTAGCGGTACTAAGCGGTCTGCGAAACAGCATGACCCTTGCATCACCATTAACCCTGATGGTACAAAATAATGATTTCCGGAACTGGCAGGAAAAGATGGATCCGGTAAATGCAGATATAAGTCAAAAAGTTCAAGTCCCGCGTCCCGGACATGCCGATTATCCCGGAGTAATAAAATATGGTTTTGATGATATTCGCAATGTAATGGAACGTGCGTCCGCACGGGAAACTACGGCACGTATTCTTCCCGGTGCAGTATGCAGACAGTTTTTAGAAGCCCTTGATATCCGTTTGTATTCACATATTATTCAACTTGGCAGTGTTCGCGTTAAAACAAAAAAGATTGATGAGACCTTATTGAAAACTGCAGATACATCGGATGTTCGCTGTATTGATGCCGTAGCGGCAGAAGCCATGAGAAAAGAAATTGATGCCGCAAAAGCTAAGGGTGATTCGCTTGGCGGTATATTTCAGGTTATAGTGTACGGTTTGCCGATCGGGCTTGGAAGCTATGTTCACTGGGATGATAAACTTCCCTCTGCGATTGCAGCAGAGATCATGGGTATTCAAGCAATTAAAGGTATTGAATTCGGTATAGGTTTTGAAGGTGCATCGCTACACGGTAGTCAATATCATGATGCATTTAAAATAAAAAATGATAAAATACAGCGGACGTCAAACCATGCCGGTGGTGTGGAAGGCGGTATGAGCAACGGAGAAGCATTGATCTTTAATGCCGTTATGAAACCTATTCCCACACTTACAACTGCGCTGGATAGTTTTGATATCAGTAATATGGAAAAAGTAAAAGCGCATAAGGAACGTACTGATTCCTGTGCTCTTCCCGCGGCAGCAGTTGTAGCAGAAAATGTTACAGCAGCTCCCATTCTCAACGCATTGCTTGCCCGCTATGGGGGAGATTGCTGGGATGATATTAAACAACGGATAACAACTTCATGAAAAATGCCAAACCGCATATTTTTCTCATTGGAATGATGGGATCGGGAAAATCCCGTGTGGGTCATGATGTGGCAGAGATAATGAATTATTTTTTTATTGATTTAGATCATGAAATAGAACGGCAGACAGGGAAAACGATTCCGGATATTTTTCAACAGGACGGAGAAGCGGTGTTTAGGGATCAGGAAACACGTGTGGCACTGGCACTAAATTTATCGCAGCCTTGCGTTATTGCAACCGGGGGCGGGTTTCCCTTGCGGAATGAAAATATGCAGTGGATGCAGAAAAATGGAACGATTGTATGGCTTCAGGCTGACAGTGCAACGATTCTGGCCCGTATCCGGGATGAAGATCGCCCCTTAATGCCGAAACCTGTCAACCGGGAACGTATTGATATTATTTTGACGGAACGTATAGCTGTCTATGAGAGGGCGGATATACATATTAATACAGAAATTTATACACCCCGGAATATTGCGGCGAAAATAAAGAAGATACTGATATGACACATACAATAGCTGTTAACATTAAGGAACGTGCCTACCGGATAACCATAAAACCGGGATTATTGCAGCATGTTGCAGATATTATTCAACCGCTTGTTCCAAAAAATACACGCATTGCACTCATGGCATCCAAAACAGTAGAAAAATATTACCGGAAAACGGTTCAGAGAGCCCTTGAACATAGCGGATACAGGGTGAAATTTTTCCCTATGCCCACCGGTGAACCCCAAAAAAATCCGGATACCGTTTCAAAATTATATGATGCCCTTATTGAACAGGCATTTGACCGCAGCTGTATGGTCATTGCTTTGGGTGGTGGAGTTGTCGGTGATACTGCAGGTTTTATGGCAGCCACATTATACCGTGGTATTCCCTTTATTCAAATCCCGACCACCTTGCTTTCGCAAGTAGATTCATCAATAGGGGGTAAAGTGGGCGTAAACCACCCGAAAGGGAAAAATCTGATTGGAGCGTTCTATCAGCCTAAGGCCGTGCTGATCGACCCAATGGTTCTAAAAACTCTGGAAATGCGGGAACGTATATCAGGTTTTGGCGAAATGATAAAATATGGCTTTATCAGAGATGCTGAATTTGTTGATTTCTGCATGACGCATATAGATGAATTGCTGGAACTTAAAAATACGGATAAAATTGTCGAAGCGATTCGAAGATCAGTACAAATTAAAGTGGATATTGTTGTACAGGATGAACATGAATCCGGCCTGCGGATGTTGCTGAATTTCGGTCATACTATCGGTCACGCCATAGAGCAGAGTGAGAGGTACGTGACATTTACACACGGGGAAGCCGTCATTATCGGGATGTGCGCGGCTCTGAAGATCAGTGCCTTAACACATCATTTAGATCCGGATATCGCCAATACTTATATCCGGACACTGAAAAGAATCCCCATTAAAGGCAGCCTAAAACATCTAAATACAGATGCTGTTCTTACAGCCGTATCCCATGATAAGAAAATACGCGATCAGCGACCGCAGTTTGTGCTTTTAAAAGATATCGGACACCCTGTAATTGTTAATGATGTGCCTGAAGAGATAATTCGTGATACCGTTATCTGGTTAAAAAACAGCATATAAAAAAGGGGGACAGTACAATGAAAAACCCACAAAATAAACGCTTAAAAATACTTATTATACACGGACCCAACTTAAATATGCTCGGGCATCGTGATAAAGCACAGTACGGAACGCTGACTCTGGATAAGTTGAACAAAAAAATCCGTCGCACTGCTACGGATCTAAATATGGATGTCAGCATTTACCAATACAATTCCGAAGAAAAAATTATTCAAATTTTACACCGTCAACGTAAAGTCTGTGATGCAGTGGTCATTAATCCTGCTGCCTTTACGCATTACAGTTATGCGATCCGGGATGCAATTGAACTGATCCCGATCCCTGTCGTTGAGGTGCATCTATCTAATATTTACGAGCGTGAAGATTTCCGTAAAATTTCGGTCACAAAAGATGTCTGTGTTCATCAAATTTACGGAAAAAAAGAGCAAAGTTATGTTGAAGCGCTCCTTTTTCTGCGTGATTATTTGATGAAATAAATTATGAATAATCCGATCCCCAGACCATTTTATTTTCAGGATGTACAGGATGTTGCCCGTCAACTTCTCGGTCATCTGTTCGTAAAAATACAAGCTGATGGCAGCCGATTATCAGGTCGCATTGTTGAAGTGGAAGCTTATGCTCACAACGGAGATCCCGCCTCGCATTCATACCGCGGGAAAACACTACGCAATGCGGTTATGTTTAAACCGGGCGGCCATTTATATGTCTATTTTACATACGGTATGCATTATTGCTGTAATATTGTCACCGGTCCGGAAGGGGAGGGCAATGCCGTTCTGCTTCGAGCGTTAGAACCGTTGGAAGGAAAAAATATCATGGCATATAAGCGTTTTAACAAAAATACGCTTTCTGCAAAGGAATATAGCAATTTAACAAACGGACCTGCAAAGCTATGTAAAGCGATGGGCATTGATCGTGAGGCAAACGGGCTGGATCTATGCAATAGCACCTGCTGGATCGAGAAAGGTAAAGGAATTTCCAATTCACAGATTGCCTGTTCTTCAAGGGTAGGAATTCACAGGGCTGTATCATTGCCTTGGCGATATTATCTGAAAGATTGTATATGGGTCAGTAAAACGAGAATACACCATGAATAACGATCCTTTAAATGAAAATAAACTCAATATTACTCCGGATCAATTATGGAATATAAAGGGGATAATCCAACAACTCGTGATGGTAGCCCTTATGGCAATTGTTTACATGGTAATTATTATTTATACCGGACATTCGCCCGGGCTACATTCCGGACTTGAGAGCTGGTTGCAGAACCTGCATGCTTTATTTTATACAGATACCCTGTTTAGAGATGTGTTGATTGCTCCGGTTATGGGAGTCGCCATTGCCGGGTTCTTATTTCTTTTGGATACTGCGGTGGGATATATTCGGAAAGAAAATATTTCCAACTGGATCCATCGGGCAGATTATATGTTGCCCGGGAATAAAATAGAACGAAACTGGGCTTTAGGTATTGCTATTATGGGATCCGCGGTAGAAGAAATTATGTTCCGTGGCTTTATTTTTATTGCCATTGTGCCAATCTGGACATCATGGATATGGTCCGCTCTTCTTCTTTCTGCCGGATTTAGCCTGCTGCATGCCGGTATACAGGGATTCTGGTCTACCCTTTGGATATTTATTATCAGTTTGCTGCTGTGTTGTTTCATTATACTCGGATCAAGTATATATTTTGTTATTTTACTCCATATGGCCATAAATATCACCAATATGTTTATTCTGCCGTATTTTCTAAACTCTAAACTCTAAACTCTACTTGTTC
>JAUXEL010000172.1 GCA_030620575.1 Fidelibacterota bacterium | reverse complement strand
GGTAAAGCAATTTTCGGAGATAATCACCTCCAGTAAAACGGTGCTTTGGAACGGTCCAATGGGCGTATTTGAAATGTTCAATTTTGCTACGGGAACCGAGGCTATCTGTGCCGCGGCTGCAGAAGCAAGCGAAAACGGTGCTATTGCCTTAGTCGGTGGCGGTGATTCTGCTGCAGCTGTAAAAAAATTCGGCTTTGCAGACAAAATTAGTCATGTTTCAACCGGCGGCGGTGCATCATTGGAATTAATTTCCGGATTGACTCTTCCTGCCGTAGCCGAAATTAGTGAAAAACCATGCTGCTCTTGCGGTAAATAAATTCTGAAAGGATATTATGCGTAAATTGTTGATAGCGGGAAATTGGAAAATGAACTATACCGCGACAGAAACAGAAGCATTTTGCCGTGATTTTAAAGCGAAAGGCCTTGAAGGCCATCAGGTTGATATTTTACTTTGCCCGCCTTATACTTCTATTTATGCAATGGTATCCATTCTTAGCGATACTCCGGTCTGTGTTGGAGCGGGAAATATGCATCAGGAAGACAAGGGTGCTTATACCGGAGAACTTTCGGCCGCCATGCTTACTGATGCCGGATGTTCCCATGTGCTGATCGGTCACTCTGAGCGCCGCCAATATTTTCACGAAAGTGATGAGGGTGTTAACGCAAAAATTAAAAAAGCGCTGGAATACGGATTAACTCCTGTAATATGTATTGGAGAAACCCTAAAAGAACGTGAGAACAATATTACTGAACAGATCGTTAAAACACAACTTCTGGGTGCGTTGAATGCGCTCCCGGTGGAAGATATAAAAAAAACCATCATTGCCTATGAGCCGGTATGGGCTATTGGTACGGGTTTGACCGCCACTCCGGAACAAGCACAGGATATTCATTATTTTATCCGTACTGTGCTGAAGGAACGGGTTGGCGCGGATACAGCAGAACTAATCCGAATTCTATACGGCGGAAGTGCCAAACCGGGAAATGCAGATGTCCTATTATCCGAAAAAGATATTGACGGACTGTTAATTGGTGGTGCCAGTCTGAAAGTTAATGATTTTTACAGTATCATTGAAACTGGCGATAAACTTAGTAAATAAAGGAACTTAATATGTATACTTTTCTTGTTGTTATTTTAATTATTGTTTCCATCCTTCTCGTTATTTCTGTCTTGATGCAGTCGTCAAAAGGCGATGGAATGGCAGCAATGACCGGCGGAAGTTCCGTATTGGGCGGACGGGGAACAGCGACCTTTTTATCCAAGTTCACTCAATGGTCGGCTGTAGCCTTTTTTGTATTAATTCTGACCATCAATATTATGATCGTCAAACAAAGCACGTCATCTGCGAAAAGTGTGGTACAAAAACAAGCAGGCGCACAGATCGCAACTCCGGCATCAGGATTACCCATGCCAAGTAATGTAGCGGTCGAACAACCTACCGCTCCGATTGAACCTGCTGAAAGCGAATAAAGATTTGAATTTATAGTATCGCGTGTATAAATTTGCATGCTTTTCGCCCGGGTGGCGGAATTGGCAGACGCGCATGGTTGAGGGCCATGTAACTGTTAAAGTTGTGCGGGTTCAAGTCCCGCCCCGGGTACATAAAAAACATAGGGTGCATGAACATCATGCAGGAAAGGACAATAAAATGAATCTTAAAAGAGTACTCGTATTAATTCTTAGTATTGTTGGTCTTATTTCATTTTCTTTTGCGATCGATGCAGAAGTATTGCAGAAAAAAGTTGATGAAGCGGAAAAGTTTCTGGAAAACTTTGATGCAGTAGCTGCCCAAAAGTTGCTGGATGAGACACTTGCTTTAGATTCCACATTTGCTTCGGCTATATACACCTATCATAAAATTGAATTAATGTATGGAAATTTAAGTGAAGCACAGATATTGGTCCGAAACGCGATTGAATTCAGCCCTTCCGAACAGTCCTATCGGGATAAGTTTGACGAATTACGCGATTTGGTCCAACAGGTTAGAGATGCGCAACGTGAAGTTGATGCTATAAATTATGAAGCTGCAAAACGTATTTATAATAAATTAATTGAAACGGACCCCTCCATTGCAGAAATCTATTATCGCCTTGGCTTTGTTGCTGTTCAGGAAAAGGATTATGATGCTGCCCGCGATAATTTTGACAAAGCAAGTATTCTCGCTCCGGGAGTAGAAAAATACACTAAGGCAAAGACTATTCTTGCAGGTAATATTATTCAGGAGGCAAAAAAGTCCATTAGTATGGGTGATCTGGTTACCGCAGAACGCAAGACACAGACCAGTTTACGGATAAATCCCGAATTTGGATATGCATACTACATTCTTGGATATATTAAATTAAAATCCGGAGATATTACCGCAGCTATAGAAAATTTTGAGAAAGCTGTTAAATACGACCCGGACATTCATTCGGCCTGGTATAATCTGGGAAGCACTTACCGTCGGAAGAAGCAATACAGTAAAGCGGAAGACGCTTTGTTACAGGCCATTGAACTGGAACCCAAATATGCAAAAGCATATACCACTCTCGCGCAAACTTATGTGGCAACAAATAAGCCGGAAGAAGCTGAAAAGAATTTTATAAAATCCATTGCTTTAGATCCAAATTCTGCCGCGGCGCGCGAAAGCTACGGTGAATTGTTAAATAATCAGGAGCGATATACCGAAGCCATTGTGCATCTTACTGAATCGGCAAAGCTGATAGCAAATCCGAAAAAAAGATATTTGACGAATTACCGTTTGGCGTATGCATATAATCGTTCCAATAATTACCGCAAAGCTTTGGACGTAGCAAAAGAGGTGACCACTGTTAATACTCGTTTCGGTGGCGGTTGGTTTGAACTGGGCGTTGCTTATGCAAAACTCGGTGACAAGCAAAATGCCATTAACGCATTCAATAAGGGTCGTTTAGACGGTGCCTGGAGAAGTATTATCGATCCGGAACGCGAACGCCTGATCACCGGAAAAGACTTAAGCTTTTAAAAGTTGTTATAGATAATAGAAAAGGCTCTCTCGGGAGCTTTTTTTATTGTGTGGTATTTTCTCGTCCGGAAAATTAGGATATAAAACATCTTTGCCGTCCGCCGATGTTTTTCATATATTTAACTATG